>JBFILE010000429.1:0-3401 GCA_041599855.1 Thermoplasmatota archaeon | reverse complement strand
GGGAACGCGACGGCGCGGGCCGCATCGGTCGCTTCAAGACCACCCACGGCACCGTGGAAACCCCCAGCCTCCTCCCCGTCATCAACCCGAACCGTCCCCGCATCCGCCCCCGCGAAATGCGCGCCATGGGCGCGGACATGCTCATCACGAACTCCTACATCATCCGGAAAAGCCCCGCCCTCCGCGAACAAGCCCTCGCCGAAGGCGTCCACAAACTCCTCGACTGGGACGGCCCCGTCATGACCGACTCCGGGACCTTCCAGATGTACATGTACGGCTCCGTCGACGTCACGAACCCGGAGATCGTTCAATTCCAGCGTGACATCGGCGTCGACGTCGGCACCATCCTCGACCTCTTCTCCACGCCCGACCGGACCCATGAGGAGGTCTCAAGCGACATGGCCGAGACCCTCAAACGCGCCGAGGAAGCCAGCCACCTCAAAGGCGACATCGCTCTCGCCGCCACCGTCCAAGGCGGCGTCTTCCCCGACCTCCGCCGCAGGATGGCCGAAGCCTACCGCCCCCTGAACGTGGACTTCCACCCCATCGGCGGCGTCGTCCCCCTCATGGAAGGACAACGCTACGCCGACCTCGCCCGCGCCATCATCGCCTCCAAGGAAGGCCTCGTCGCAAGCCGCCCCGTCCACCTCTTCGGCGCCGGCCACCCCGTCATCTTCCCCCTCGCCGCCTACCTCGGCTGCGACTTCTTCGACAGCGCCGCCTACGCGAAATACGCGCAGGCGAACCGCATCATCCTCGCCGACGGCACCGCCCACCTCGCCGACATGGAAGACATGCCCTGCCCCTGCGTCGTCTGCGCCAAATGGACCGCAGGCGAACTCCGCAAGGCCGACGCCAACACCCGCACCCGTGCCCTCGGCGAACACAACCTCCGCATCAGCCTCGCCGAACTCAAACGCGTCCGCGACGCCATCCGCCGCGGCCGCCTCGCCGAACTCTGCGAAGAACGCGCCCGCAGCCACCCCAGCCTCATGGAAGCCTGGCGCGTCGCCCTCAACCACGTCGACTACCTCGAAGCCCGCGAACCCCTGTCGAAGCGGGGGGCCCTCATGCACACCGGCGTCGAATCCTCCAAACGCCCCGAAATCACCCGCATCCGCAAGCGGCTGATGGAACGATGGAGCCCTCAAGGCGACATCGCCATGCTCCCCCTCGCAAGGCGCCCCTGGAGCTTCATCCACCTCGCCGACGGCCGCGACGCCCGCGCCGCCGGCGGCGAACCCTGCGTCGACTCCGCCTTCGGCCCCGCTCCCCTCACCCTCGACGAAGCCTACCCCTTCGCCCAAAGCGTCGAAGTCCCCGAACAGGACGACGCCACCCGCCGCGACTCATGGGCCTTCGCCGAAGCCCTCGCCAAACGCCACGACGTGAAGATCCGCGTGTACGCGCCCACCGGTGCCCCCGCAGACGACTCCGAGATCGGCGTCGACGAAGACCACCTGCGTGTCGCCGCCACCGCCGAGTACCAGTTCGGGAAAGGTGCCGCCCTCGCCCTCCTCGCCGGCGAAGACTTCTTCGCGAAAAAGAGCAAGAACACCGGCAAGATCCGCACCGTCCACGTGGACCGCGAACACGTCCTCAGCCTCCGCGCCGAAGACGGACTCTTCACCCTCAAGGACGCCGGCGCCCGCCGCCTCCACAAGGCCCTCCCCGCACCCCGCATGCGCGTCGTCGTCGACACGGAAAGCTCCGAATTCAACCGGAAGGGCCGCAATGTCATGAGCAAATTCGTGGTCGCCGTGGACGCCGAACTCCGCGCCGGCGACGAATGCCTCGTCGTGGACGAGCAGGACCGCCTCGTCGCCGTCGCCCAACTCACCATGCCCGCGTGCGAAGTCCGGGACTTCACGTCCGGAGTCGCCGCAAGCGTGCGGGAAGGCGTGCCGGCCGAACCCGCCGCCAACGACGCAACGCCCGACGCCTCGTGAAGCGACCCGGTATGCCCGGTCGGTTCATGTCAAGGGAAACCGAGGCAATATTGAATGTCGTCACTGTAAAGGTTATAAGGTGGCAATTGGACTGTGAGCCGTCTTGTCACGGGAGTGGACAGGAGGTCACGCCATCATGACGAATCCATCGACACTGCTGAAGTTCGCCCTCATTGCCGCCTTGGTCCTTGCCATGGGTGCCGCACCGGCGTCCGCCAAGCAGACCGTCGACATGGGTGACACCACGCTGTACACTCCGTCCGCCGATGCCGGCGCCGACTCCCGCGAGGGCGCGACACCCGCTCCGGCGAAGGACTCGGACGAGGATGTCGCCGAAGCATGGGCCCAGGCCGGCGTCTCCGAAGGCTCCGTCAAGGCCCACGGCCCCTCGTGCGAACTCGAAACGAACCGCGCCGCCACCGGGGACGCCTGCGACGACGCGCCCAGCGTCGAAACCACGGCCCCGACCTGGTATGCCCAATACGGCTACGATGTGAACATCCCCGGCATGGACGACGGCGCCCTCGACGAATCGGGCGACCCCTACGCGGCCCCCGCATCCTCCGTCATCACCGCGCCCCCGACCGTCAACCCGGTCGTGTACTACGTCATGGCCGCCGGCGGCATGAGCCTCGCCGCCCTCTGGAGCGTCTGGCGCATCGGCCGCTTCGGACTCTTCGGCCTCATTCCCCTTTATTCCAACATCAGCGACGACCAGATCCTGGACGATCCCAACCGCTCCAGCATCTACGCGACGATCCGCGGCGAACCCGGCGTCTCCACCAAGGAGATCGCGGACCGCCTCGACCTCGCATGGGGCACCGTCACCCACCACCTCACCAAACTCGAACGCCGCCGCTTCGTCGTCTCGAAGAAGTACGGCAAGTACCGACGCTTCTTCCTCAACGGACAAGTGCCCGGTACCCTCGAGAAGGACGCGGTCGCCATCCTCAAGGTCGACCGCACCGCCGACGTCTCGAAGATGATCACCCAGAACCCCGGCATGACCCAGAAGAGCGTCGGGGAAGCCCTCGGTCTCTCCGCGAGCACCGTCCTCTGGCACGTGAAGCGATTGATCGCCGCTGAACTCGTGCTCAAGGTGCGCGACGGGAAAATGGTGCGGTACTATCCGATCGCGCGGACGGCGGGAGCCGTCACGACGGCGAAGGCTGCGGTGCCGGTCGGGTACTCGTGAACGGGCGGGGCCGAGACGTGCCCTGAACGGGCGCAATTCCTCGGTGCGCGGGTGAGAGCTTCCGGAATGGATGCCCCATCCGTTCCTTGTTCGGGGCGCTCGTGGCCCTGCGTGGCTGCGTACGATTGGTGTTCTGCCATGGTCGATGGCATGTGTTGCATTCCTGATCGCACGGCTGCGTCGAGGGGCTTGGTCGCGGAAGTGCCACTCCCTCGTGATGCGGGGCGATCCGACCCGCGACCCGCATCGGTGGATTC
>JBFILE010000428.1:0-3402 GCA_041599855.1 Thermoplasmatota archaeon | reverse complement strand
CGATGACGACGGATGACCCGCCCGCCCCACGACGATGACGGATGGCGCCCGCCCTACGACTGACCATCGACCGCGGCGGACAATGCCGCCCGCCTCATCAGGGCGCCGCGCCGCATTGGCCACGAAGGACCCGGGCCAACTCCGCGGCTGCGCGGCGCGCGGGGCGGGGCGGGGCATGCACAGTGGCGCATGACGAGCCCCCCGCAACTCCCGATCCGACACGAACTCCCACTCCACATGCGACAGATACCATGAAAGGGCCCCCCGTCCATGGCCGATGCATGCCCCGGCGCGCGCCGACCGCTATCCTCCTCATGGCGCTCGTCGCCGTACCCGGCTGCCTTTCCCCCCTCGATGCCCTCGGGAACGGCGCCGCCGCCGTCGTTCCGGTCACCGGCGGGGAAGTGGACCTCCGGGACACCTCGTTCGAGGTCACGATACCCTTCGGCTCCGACGCCGTCGCAGTCCCCATCACCATCGGGAGCGACCACTGGGAGCCGTCCCGGAACACGGACGGACGCACGGTCTACATGGGAGTGATGAAATGCGAAATGACGGGCGCCGCCCTCCACGCATCCGCAGCCATCGAAGCGTTCTCCGTTCGCGACGGGCGCCTGGCGCCGCAATGGTCCGCGGCAGTAGCGTTCGCCGATCGCTTCACCATCAGGACCCTATTCGTTGCGGACTCCCCCGACGACCTGGACATGATCCTTGTCGTCGGCACCGAAGGCTTCGTCACGACGCCCGTCGTCCGCTGCGGACTCGCCCGTGACATGATGTCCGACGTGCCCCATGCATCTCGATCCATCCCGCCGCTTGCGACCGGCACCGGCACGCGCGGGTCGTGGTTCATGGAATCCGACGGGGAAACCACCCTCTCCCGTGGCGTCCTCGTGGAGGACTCGCGGACCAAGTTCGGTGCCGCGGCCGTGAATGGCGAACTCAGGATCGCCGCATCCCATGCGGTCGATACGCCCGCCATCAACCGCGCCTTCGCCCGCATGGATGCGGCCGCCGGCCGCGCGGAAGCCACCTTCGGATACCAGTACGACGGCGTCGACGGCGCACCGCACGAGGGCGCGCGCATCGCCACGCCCGCCGGCGGCGAAGGACTCCGGGCAGCAACCTCGATCGGGCCCATTCGATCCCACGCCATCACAACGGCCCGCTTCGCCGCGGACGCGACGATGGATTCGCTGGTCACGTTCGCGTCCATCACCCTACCCATCGACACGGGAGCCATGGGGTACGCCCTCGACATCACGTCGTGGGCATCCGACACGCACATGACGTCGATCGTGCAGGGGGCGCGGCCCAGCGATGTCGGGGAACCCGGTCGCGACATCACGTTCGAGGGCCCCCCCGGGAGCCTTGCGGTCCTGTGGACCCGAAGCCGGTCGTGAACCTGCAGGATCATCGGGCCCGGTTCGTGGACGGTTCCGGGCGTCCCACGGCCCACTTTCGGATGCGTGCTGGTGAGGTCCCGCCGACTCCCGGCCAGTTCCCGGTCAATCTCCCAGATCCCCAGGCCCCCATGGTGGGCGCAGGATTCGACCCATGTCGATGAACCGGCGAGAACCGGTTTGCACCACTTGGCACCACGGCGCGGCCATGAAGCGATCAAGGGTCGAAGGGTTTCGCATCGGAGTCGTGACGATGGCCGCAGTCCTCGTCGTCGGAATGGCGACCGTGGGCCCCGCAGCCTCATCCGGCGGCAATTTCTACTTCGGCGGCGACAGCTACCGGGAAGGCGAAACCGCGAACGGCGGAACCATGGTGCGATCGGACGCCTCCCACGACGGGCAGGATGACCGCAAGGCCGCCTGGGGCGGTCACTCCGGCGGCAAGGGCAGCATGTCCATGGATCCCGCCATGATGCAGCGCATGCTCGCACACGGCGCCGAATGGTGCGTGGACGACGACTGGATGGAAAGGCACGCGTCCATGCGGGACGACCGCGCCGGATCCGGCAGGATGGGCCACGCCAGGGATGGCATGGGCGGCATGAATGGCATGGATCGTGGGATGAACAAGAGCGGCATGGACGATGGGATGTCTGGCAAGGACTCCAAGGGGCAAGGGAAGATGATGGGTGGCATGGACCATGCGGAGATGATGAAGCAGGTGGCCGCCATCTGCTCCCTCCCATTGACGCCGGAACCCCTTGGCATCTCCGATGCCGAGTACGAGGCCCTTGCCCTCAAGCACATCATCGTGCATGATTCGGCCGCCGTGGAACTCGCGAACCAGGCGGGCGGGAACGCAGAGCACGCCGAACTCGCAGACCTTGCATCGCGGATCGCAACCGCCCGGCAGACCGCCATCGACCAAGCCTCCGCGTGGGTCCCGCATGATGAGGAGTATGAAGAGGAGGATGACGACGCGGCGGAATCGGAGGAAGCGAACGGATCCGGCAACGGCACCACGGACAACGCCACCATGATGCCCGGCGGCGAAGCCGACATGCCATGGAACGAGACCACCACCGCAGGCATGGACGCGAACGGCACCGCCACGATGATGGACGATGACAATGCCGACGATGACGCGAACGAGACCTTCGCGGACGAAGCCGCGGAAACGCCCCTCGGCATGGCCATGATGGCGCACGCACGCGGCATCGCGAACGCGTCCGGCAATGCCTCGTTCGATGAAGCCTTCATCGACGCCATGATCGCGCACACCCTCAAGGGCATCCACCTCCTCGACAACCTCGCGGAGCACGCGGCGGACCCCGCGGTCGCCGCGTGGGCGTGGAGTGAGAGCGAGGCCCGGCGCGCCGACGTCAGCGAGCTCCGGGACTGGCGCGAAGCCTGGTACCGGGGCGGCCCCATGCCGGGCGGCGCGGACGCCGGTGCAGGTGCAGGCGGCATCGGCAACGAGACTGGCGGCACCGGTGTGGATGGCGGCGCGGACGGAAACGTCACCGGGCTCGACGAGCCGCAGGAAGCCGTCGGTGGCGGCGACGGGAACGGTGACAGCAACGTTCCCGGCTTCGGTGTCCTTGCTGCGGTGGGAGCTGCTGCGGGCGCCGCCGCCCTCGTGGCACGACGCAAAAAGTAGGTGAAGTGAGGTGGGGGGGTGATGAGCGGGTCGCGGAGGCGCCGATGGGACTCGGCGTCTCCGCGAACCGCCCCGTGTTCCGATGAGGGTGTTCTTCAGAATGTGTTCTCGACGTACTGCAGCACGCTCTCGAAGACCGCCCTTCCGTCGCCTTCGCCCGCGGGGTCCTTCCCGCTGCGCGTCCAGTCCGGGTGCTGGTAGCGCCATCGGACACGTTCCGGGTGGGGCATCATGCCGAAGACGGTGCCGGTCGCGTTCGTGATGCCGGCGATGCCCTGCGTCGAGCCGCTGGGGCTCCACGGGTACGCGGCTTTCCCGCCTTTGTCGTCCACGTACTGG
>JBFILE010000427.1:0-3419 GCA_041599855.1 Thermoplasmatota archaeon | reverse complement strand
CCGAGCCCGCCCCCGCCGCCGTCCGGTACGAACGCGAAACCCGCACCGAAGCCCGCGAAACCCTGCGCACCCTCGAACTGCGCGGCCTCACCCGGGACGAGAAACTCGCCCTCGAAGCCGAAGTCCCCGACGGCGCAACGGAAGTCGAATTCTACGAGAAGACGTGGCGGAAGCGATCCGCGGAACCCATGCGCGAAATCCACCGCATGATCGACAACATCCCCGGGCGCGACGAGATCCCCGTACGCATCGGGGTCGAAGTCCCCGACACCGCAACCGGGACGCCCCCGTCCACATCGTCCCCCGCAACCGCATCCCGCATCACGTCCTCAAGCACCACGACCACAACCCGGGCCACGACCTCCGAATCCCACGCATTCATGGTCGCCACACCCGCATCCAGCGCCGTCACCCTCCGCCCCCTCTCCCGCACCGAACGCGAAGCCATCGCGTCCCACGTCGCCGGCGAGATCATCCGGGCGCGCGTGATCTACCGCACCGGCCGCGGCCAGGTCGTCGAAGTCGACTACGCCGACGTGGAAGGCCACACCGTCCGCACCCTCCTCTCCGTCCTCGGGGACGAGATCCGCGACCTCTCCGCCATCCGCGACGAAGTGGACCGCGTCTCCGGAGGCCTCCGCACATCCAGCCGCGTCACCCTCACGCGCTCCACCCGCACCGAATCGACGCGGCCCCCACCGCCCGCGCTTCCGTCACCGCCCGCTCCCATCCGGACGCGGGAGACGCTGGCGCCCGCAGACACGGACCCCGCAGCGACGCCTCCGGCACCGCCCGAGCCCGCAGCCGCCCAACCCGAACCCGGCATGACTCCGGAAGCGGCGCCAGAGGACGCGCCGGCGGCAGTTGCCGACCCCGTCCCGGACCCGACCCCGGAGCCGGAACCGGCGCCCAAGGAGATTCCCGCGCCGGAGCCCGAGACGCCCGCGCCCCCCGTGTCCACGGTGGATGAAACCCGCAAGGGTGAATGGACGCCGAAGGACGACGCGGAGGCAGCCCCTCCCGCGAAGGAAGGCGCGTCCAAAGGGTCCGACAAGGGCGCGAAGAAGGGTCTCAAGAACCTGAAGGACAAGTTGTCGCTCGGTTCCAAGTCCAAGCGCAAGTCCAAGCGCAAGTGAGTGGGAGGCGATGGCATCCCCGGGAGCGCGCGCGTGGCAGCCACGGTGCAGGCGGAGGAAACCACGGTGAACGCATCGACCTTGGCCGCCGTCGGCAACACGCGGATGACGCCGCGGCTCACCGCGGGCCTTCTCACCGTCGCCTGTGCCCTCGGCATCGCCGTCCGCCTGTTTCCCCTTGTGGCGTGGGCACGATTCGGAAGCGACACGGGCGAATACTTCTACCTCACGGAGCGGCTCCTCGACACCGGCATCCTGTCCTTCGATTACGCAGGATGGGGGCTCGCGTACCCGTACTTCCCCGGGTTGTTCACGGTGAGCGGCATGGTCGCCGCAACCACGGGCATGAACCTCCTCGACGCCCTCTCCACCACGATTCCCTTCGTCGCCGGCATCCTCATCCCCCTCGGCACCTACGTCGCGGCCCGCACCATCACCGGCGACGACCGGGCCGCCATGTTCGCGGCATTCGCGGTTGCCGTGCTGGCGCCCAACGTGGTGACCACGAACCACGCCATGCCCGGAACCCTGGGCCAATTCCTCATCATTGCCACCGTCGCCGTCCTCGCCCGCGCGTACGATGATGCGCGCTGGGCCGCCGCGCTGCCGTTCCTCGGCGCGGCCATCCTGTTCTCCCACCACCTCAGCACATTCCTCCTCGCCGGCATCGTCCTTGCTGCGGCATTCCTCCGTGAATGGACGAGCCCACGAACGGACTGGCGGAAGCTCGCCATCGAAGCCCCGTTCGTCCTCGGCCTCGCAACAGGAGCCAGCTGGTGGTGGCTCTCCGTCGCCCACCCGCTCCGCGACCAGATCATCGGGCAGGTCGTATCGGGCGTGAGCCCGTGGGTCATCGCCATCGGCTCGTGGGTCGCGCTCCTCATTCCGGTGGGTCTCGTCATCCTCCGGCGTCGGATGGTCAACCCCCGCAACCGGCTCGCACCCGGGAGGACGGTCCCGCGCCGGTTCCCCGGCCCGCGCCTTGCAACGGGGCTCGCGGCCGGAACGTTCACCGCCCTCGTCGTGACCCTGCTCTACGTCATGGGGAACGGCGTCCCCGGAACGCCCGACATGAAGGTCGGCTGGGTCACGTTCACATACCTCATCACGCCGTTCGCCGTGGTCGCCTTCACCGGGCCCGGATTCCTCGCGGCCCGGTTCCTCCGCCACCGGCATCTCGCCCTCGGATGGATCACGGCCCTCATGACGAGCTTCACCTTCGGCGTCATCACCGAAAGCCAGACGCTCATCCCGTACCGGCACGTCGACTACATCATCGTGGCCCTCGCCGTGTTCGCCGGCATCGGGTTCGCCCTCGTCCACGACTACCTGCGCGCCGTCGCGACGCCCGCCCGCCGCGTCCACGTGCAGCGCGGCGCCATCGCCCTCGCAGTCCTCCTCGTCGTGAGCGGCACCGCCCTCAGCCAGGTGCCCCGGGAAGCCATCGCCGGATTCGAGGAAGGCATCTCGGAGAGCGCATGGGGCGGCATCGAGTGGGCGCGCGCGAACCTGGCCGGGGAACTCGTTCCCTACGGGGAACCCGGCACCACCGTGATCGCCGCGGATCACCCGGCAAGCAGTTTCCTCTGGGGGTACGCGAAGGTCCCTGCCACGTTCGACTACGCGAAGTGGACGTACCACGCGGAGGTCCCCGAGGATGCGTTCGAGGAGATGTGGCGCGTGCAGGCGCCGCCGCCGCCGTCGAGTACCGCGCGCATCGACTACGTGTTCGTGAGCCCGGAGATCCGCGGCGGCGTCGCGCTCCTCCAATGGGAGAACGCGCGCCCCATGAGCGAGGCGTCGATGAGGAAGTTCTACGACTCGCCGTACTACACGAGTGTGTACCCCGAGGCCGGCTGCGACGAATGGCCGCGGTGCTTCGATCCGGACGCGACGCAGATCTTCCGTGTGCGGTGGGACCACATCCTTGCGGACTGGACGCCGCCGGCACCGTGAGCGTCCGGGGGGCCGCGGGGGTGCCACCGGCACGGGCTTGCGCGGGGCGCGCGGGAGGGGGGTGTGTTAATTGCCTGCGCCCGGGGATGCCGACCTGACGGGAGCGCGCGGGCCGCGCGGGGTGGGTGTACCGTTGGGGCCTTCGGAGGCGGGGGGCGACCGGTTGCGCCCCACGTCAAGTGGCCCGTGCGTACGGCCGTTCGAGGCCGGACCCGCCATGGCCGGTCATGGTTTCCGGGCCCCCGATCGCACGGTTCGCGTGACCGCCGTCGCGATGGCTGCCGTGCCGATCGAGACCGCGGCACCGAGTACGATGCCCACCGTGGT
>JBFILE010000426.1:0-3427 GCA_041599855.1 Thermoplasmatota archaeon | reverse complement strand
CCCGGATGGCGACCCCTTTCGGGACGATTGTCCTTACGTTGGCACTACCGGGGGGGGCCGGATCCGTGTGCCGCCGAGAGGGTCCCACTGCCTTTCGTCATCGAGGCTGCCCGGAACGGTGCCGGATCCACGCCGTGGATTCGCAGGAAAAAGGACGCGGGGCGAGGGAATCCCTACGCCCCGTTGCAGCCCCGGGACATCCGGGTGCTGCCTCACATCTTGTTCAGGTGGTCTTCCGCGCCTTCGATGATGCGTCGCGGGCCGTCGAAGACGAGCCGCTGCCACGCTTCCTTGTAATGGCACCACAGGTAATCCGTGTGCTCCACGCTGAGCCGGACTTCCTGGCTATGCGCCTGGACGAGGAAGAATACGACTTCCTTGTGGACGACGGTGCGTCCCCGGCGGAAGCGGTACTCGGTCGTGTCGCGGAATCCGTCCACCACGAACTGGAGTTCCTCGGGAATCCCGGTTTCCTCCTCGACCTCGCGGTGGGCGGCCTGCTTCTCCTCTTCGCCCGGCTCGATGTGGCCCTTGGGGAATCCCCAGTGGCCCGTGCCGTAACGAAGGAGGAGGAACTCGCGGCCGCGGGGTCCCTCATGGAACACCACAGCGCCCGCGCTGTGTTCCTTCACCTTGCCCATGGTCAAACCCGTTTCGCGGAGGTGATGACCTGGGCGCGCTTCGGCACGTCCTGGCGGTCGGTCTGGGTCTTCGCGATCGCGCTCACGACATCCCATCCGTCAACGACCTTACCGAAGACGGCGTACTGGCCGTCGAGGCCGGGTTGCGCGCCGTCGCAGATGTAGAACTGCGCCGTCGCCGAGTTCGGGTCCGACGTGCGCGCCATGGAGAGGGCGCCGTCCGTGTGCTTGAGGCCGGGAACGATCTCGAGCTTGATCGGACTCTTCGTCTTCTTCTGCTTCATCTTCTCGTCGAAGCCGCCGCCTTGGATGACGAAGCCCTTGATCACGCGGTGGAAGATGGTGCCATCGTAGTGGCCGCTGTCCACGTACGAGAGGAAGTTCTCCACACTGTTCTTCGCGCGCATGTCGAGTTCGACCAGGATTCGGCCCGCAGTCGTCTCGAGCGCGACCCGGGGGTTACCGGCTGCCGCATCGGGGGTCATGGCCCGGCATGTGCCACTTCCCCAAAATGGGTTTGCATGGCCATCCGCCCGATTCCGCGGTCCGCCTCACATGGAGTCCGGCGCCTCGATCCCGAGGAGCGTCAAGGTGTTCCGGAGGGTTGTCTTGGTCGCTTGGACCAGTTCAAGACGCGCCGCCCGGAGGCCCGGCTCCGCCTTGAGGACGGGGCAGTCCCGGTAGAACTGGTTGAACGCATTTGCGACCTCGAGGGCGAACCCGGCGATCTGGTGGACGCGCAGGTTCTCGGAGATGCGGGCGACCTCATCGGGCAGCCGGGCAAGCGTCTTGACCAAGGCCACCTCGCTCGGGTGGGTCATGGCCTCGCGGTCCGCCTTCGCACCCGGGTCCCCCGCCTGTGCAAGGATGCCTGCGCAGCGCGCGTGACTGTACTGGACGAACGGAGCGGATGCCCCGTCGAACGCAAGGGCATCCTCCCAACGGAACGTGATGCTCTTTTCTGCCTGCACACTCACGATGTTGAACCGCAGGGCGCCGATGGCCACGATGTGGGCGATGCGCTTCATCTGTGCCTCATCGAGTTCCTCGCCGCGACGTGTCCGGACCTCTTCGAGCGCGCGGGCTTCCGCCTCGTCGATGAGGTCGTCGATGAACACGACGCGGTTCCGCCGCGTGCTCATCTTCCCTTCCGGGAGCGCAACGAAGGAATAGAACAGGATCTCGGGGCGGCGGGTTTCACCGAGTTCCCCGAGGGCGATCTCCAACTGCTTCCCGGCGAGCTTGTGGTCCTCACCGAGGATGTCGATGACGCGGTCCGCACGCCGGAACTTGTCCATGTGGTACGCGACATCGCGCGTCGTGTACAGGCTCGTCCCGTCGCTCCGCGTGAACGTGAAGCGGGGGTTCTTCCCGTGGACGCCGAACGGCTCCAGATCGAGGTGCCAGGAGAGGTCCTCCTCCTTCGCGTGGGGGCTTTTCTTCAAGCCTTCGATGACCTGGTTGACGGCGCCATTCTGGACGAACTCGCTCTCCCACTTGAAATTGTCCAGGTGGATGTTCAGCGTCGCGAGGCTCTCCCGCATCCCCGACAGGACACGGCTTGCCGCTTCCCGGAACGCGTGGGCGACCTCCTCGTCACCGGCCTCGAATTTCTTGAGGCTCCCATTGATCGTATCGCGCACTTCGGGGTCCTCCTCGAAGCGGCGGTTCGCCTCCTGGTAGTACGGGACGAGCTGGTGGTCGATCTTGTCCCGATCCCCGACGGTCACGTCGGCGGGCGTCAGGTTCTCAAGGCCCCACGCGAGGATCGCGACCTGCTTCCCCATGTCGTTCACGTAGTACTCCGTGGTGAGGGTCAGGCCGCCCGCCCGCAGGACACGCGCCGTCGTGTCGCCGAGGATGGGGTTCCGTGCGCGACCCACGTGGAACGGCCCGTTCGGGTTCGCACTCGTATGTTCGAGAATGGCTTTCACGCCGGTCGGCTCGTGGCTGCCGTACGCATCGCCGTGGGTCGCGATGGCGTCCAGGGTCAGCTTCACGAGGGACCGGTCGTCGAAGGTGAAGTTGATGTACGGGCCGTCGACCTCCCACCGGATCGTGTCCGAATGGGGCAGCGCGTCGGCCAGTTCCTGCGCAATCGCGCCCGGCGCCTTCCGGGCTTCCTTCGCGAGGGGGAAGCAGGGGTAGGCGAGATCTCCCTTGCCGGCGGGGCCGGGGCCAAGGCGGACGGGCACGTCGCGGATCGCGTCGTCGAGACGAAGGCTGTGGAGCGCTTCCTCAAGGAGGACGATGGCTTCGGTCCGGAAGTGCGCGAAGGGATCCCTCGGGGGGGTCATCACGCGGGCAACAGGATGCCCGTATATAAAAATCGAGGGCCCCTGCTCACAGGGAACCAGCAGCCGCGACGCCCGCTCGAAGCGGGCAGGGTCCACGAAACGTCGTGGCAGACATGCCGACACACCTGCACCGAACGGTGCAGGTGTGCCATGTGCAGGTCAGCTCAGATGCCGCGGCCTTCCTTGGCCTTCGGGCGAAGGTCCGTGGAGCGGCACTTGCGGCAGCGCGACGAGCGGACGGGGTTCCGCGCGTAACACGACATGCAGATCTTCTTGTTGAGGGTCCGGGCCTCTGCCTCGGGAAACCGTGCCATGTATAATCACCTGGTCCCCGGGGTGAACCGGGGGGATACGGAGCCCCCCTACGCACAGGGCCTATTTCAACTTAATTGGGCCTGGGTGGCGCGCCGGGGGACTTGCCGGGTCGCGGGCGACGGGGGAATGGCGAAGGGCTAAGGGCGACGGGGGAAGGGCAACGGGCGCCGCGCT
>JBFILE010000425.1:0-3444 GCA_041599855.1 Thermoplasmatota archaeon | reverse complement strand
TTTCGAGCGCATCGCATGGGTGTGCGCCACCATGTATCCTGGTGGAGACGCCAACTGCAAGCGCGCGAGTGCCCAGCTGCGTGAGGAAGCCTGGGCCGGTCGCACCCTCTGCTCTGCTCCCTGCACCGTCATTGACGGGAATGTCGAGGGGGAGGTCTGCAGCGCGTGGCGCTACGAGAGTCCGGGCGGCGTGCGAAGGGATTGCCTCGTCGCGCGGGTCCATGTGGACCGCGTCCTCGGCGACGATGCCTACCTGCCGCCGCTGGTGCGTGAAGTGGCCTGCGTGGATCGCGGCTACTTCTGAAGGGGTGGGTCGCCCTCGTGCGCGGTCGGCGCGCGCTGGAAAACAAGGGAATTGAGGGGGGTCGCGCGCAGGGGTCGCCTGTTCGGCGGGCGCGAGATCTTTCCCCCCCTTATTGGGTCGGCATCAGCCGAGGGTCTTCATGTCCGGGGGGAGCACGCAGACGTAGGCGCCATCGCGCGTCTCGAGTTCGTAGAACTCGGGGCATGTCTTCTCCGTGGGGAGTTGGCAGTGGTAGTCGACGCCGCGGGACTCGGGGCCGTGGCGGTCCTGGCAGAACGCGTCGTTGCCGCCGAGGTAACGTCCGTAGTCCTTGTAGCAGGCGAAGCCGCCACCGGTTCCACGCCACTGGTACGTGAAGCCATCGGGGCAATCCTCGCTGTCGGTGGCTGCGGTCACGGTTTCTTCGCGCTGAAGGTCCGCGGCGCCATTGGTTTCCTCCCAAAGGCCGTCCGCTTCAAGATAGTAGGTGCCGGCGGGGCTGTCGAGGGGGATGGCCTGGGCCGTCGTGACGGTCATGGCCAGCATGAACAGGATTGCAAGTTTTCGAATCATGGAATATTGCCTCCGGATGCCGGTACGCCCTTCAGGTTGTTATCCCTACGCAGGCTCGGGATTGCGTCGTGTCACCCGAGGCGTGGAGAACAGGTTGTCCGGCCCGCCGGACGAACACCGGGTTCCGAAACGGGTTCGGATCCGGCAGGTCTGTCGGGCCCGCCGGGGTTCCGGGTCGGCGCGTGCGATGCGGACCCGCCCGTGGCACGCCGGTTCACCAGGGCCCACGGAAAAGGCGCGGGATCATCCGGTCCATCGAAGCGAACGTCTCCCGCGGCTCCACAACAGGCAGCTCGATCCACGAGTCCTCGCCGTAGCGGATCGTGTGCTGCGCCTTGATCTCATCGGGCAGGATGTACACGTCGCTCGATTTCAGGACGACGACCACGCGGTCCCCGGTGTTGAGGTTGTAGTCCTGCGGGTGCATGGTGAAGTTCAGTGTATAGGACGTGCCCGGAACCATGTCCTTGCCCTGTTCGAGGGACTCGCGGTGGCGCCCGTCCATGTGGCCGCGCGTGATGAAGTGGATGCCCGTCTCGTTCTCCGCGTAGAGCAGCAGCGTGTACTGGCCGTCGCTCATGGTGCTTGCCACGTCCAGGTTCACCCGGACATCGCCCGCGAGGACCCGCCCTGCGGCAAGGGGCTCGCTCGCGTAGCGCAGCCAGCTCACGCCGAA
The DNA here is from genome assembly GCA_041599855.1 of Thermoplasmatota archaeon. GTDB lineage: Archaea > Thermoplasmatota > SW-10-69-26 > JACQPN01 > JAJPHT01 > JBFILE01. Next base: position 1,912 of record JBFILE010000425.1, on the reverse strand, counting down.
CGTCTGGGGGATGTGGCGGTCCTGGCCGTCGTCCGTCCACGTGCCCGTGCCATCCGCCGCGGATGCGGCCTCGACGAGACCATCGGCCGCGAAGTGGAGTCGCCACGGCGCAGCGTCCGCCGGCGGCCAGGCGCTCTCGTTCCGCCACCTGCCCTCGGAATCCTCGATGATGACCTGCGGCAGTTCGAGGGCGCCGGTTTCGCGATCCAGCATCCAGTAATCCAGCCACCGCTGTTCGTATTCGCCGAACGCGGGGCGCGCGCTGTACGGGTCCGCGTGGGGGAGTTGGGTGAGCCACATGCGCTTCTCGCTCGTGAGCTCGTACCAGAACGGTGGGATCATCGAGGACCCGACATTCCCGTCGTCGAGGCCGTGGGTGAACAGGACCGGGATGGTGATGTTCGCGGTGAGTGCTGCGTGGTTCCGCGCCTTCCAGTAGGCGTTGTAGTCATCCTGCGTGAGGAACTGGCGCGTCCATTCCGCGGTGCACGGGATATCGTTCGCGTCGACCGTGCCGGTGCGGTGGCCGGGGGCCGCGCCGAGGGCCATCCAGAGGGCGGGGTCCGTGTAGTCGCTGCCCGGCGGCGGGTCCTCGTTCCGTCGGTGCTCGCCGTTCTCGTAGTAGTAGCGGTACCATTCGGTCACGCCCGCCTTCGGAATGATCGTCGTGAGGTGGGGCGGATTCAACACGGCGGTTGCGATCGGGGTCGTCCCGATGTAGCTCGTGCCCTCCATGGCGACCCGGCCGTTCGACCACGGTTCCGCCGCGAGCTGCTCGACGATCTCATAGCCGTCGAGGCCCTCTTCGGGCCCACCCACATTCAGGCAGCCCCCGGATTCGCCGGTGCCACGCACATGGGCCGTTGCCACGACGTATCCACGGGGCACGTAGCGGGCGGCCGCGCTGTTCATGAATCGCTGGACGCCATCCGCTTCGTACTGCGAGAGGGGGATCTGTTCCCCGAGGGACGTGTACGGCGTGTACCGGATGAGGAGGGGCCACGGACCCGTGCCGTTCGGGAACTGGAGGTCCACATGGATCTCGGTGCCGTCGAACGATGCGAGACGGCGCGACTCGGTCTTCGCGAGGGTGTACACGGCCGCCACGGGGGAAAGGATGTCGCGCTCGGGCTCGACGGTCGGAATGTCGTCGGCGGACGGGGTCACGCAACCGGCGACGACAATGAGGAGAACGGCGAGGATGGCGCGGCGCACGGGCTTCGGAGGCGGGCGGGCGGCTTCAGGGTTTGGGAGGCGGCGGCACCTCACGTTACAGGGTGCGCCGCCGACGATCCACCTGGGCTCCGGCCGCCGCACCCGCGGCAGGGATGGGACCTCGGGTTCGAGGGATCGGCGAAAGGTATGTTTGCATCCGCTGCCTTGCCTTGGCGAATCCCTCGATTCAGGACTGATCCCATGAAGTTCATCTACATCTACACGGGCGGCGGCGGCATCGGCGAGCGGCCCAGCGAAGAAACGGAAACGATCATGGCGGCCTGGGGGGCGTGGTACGGGAAGCTCGGCGAGAAGGTCGTCGACGGCGGCGCACCCTTCGGCCAGCGCACGACCCTCGGCGGCGGCGGACCGAGTGCCGCCACCGGCTACACCATCATCGAAGCATCGGACCTCAAGGCAGCCGAAACCCTCGCCGCAGATCACCCACACCTCGCAGACGGTGGCGGCATCGAGATCTGCGAATGCGTCGACATGGGTGGATGAGCGGCCCGGTTTCTTGATACCGCAACTTGAGGATCATCCCCAAGATGCGCAGATCCAAGGGACGCTTGCCGGGTTGTCGCCGTCCACGTGCGGGGCCCCGGAGTGTCCCGATCGTCGAGGGGATGCACGCGTCGCGGGCACGTTCCGTTTCCGGATGGCGACGACAAGGCTACGTCTTTTCACCATGCATGGT
>JBFILE010000424.1:0-3447 GCA_041599855.1 Thermoplasmatota archaeon | reverse complement strand
TCTCCGCGCTCTCCGTGCCCTCCGTGTTGATGGACTGTCCGACGCTGACAATCGTGGAGCAGTCGCCCGCCCACCCCACGACGACGGACGAAGACGGATGCGCGCCGTCCCACCTCCATTCTCGGCGACCCCCGGAAAACCCTCTTATCCCGTCCCCCCCTACGCGGCCTCGTGCCCCTCAGCGAGACGCTCGCGCGCTACCACGCCCGCGCCGTCGACCCCCTCACCGGCAACCCCGCCATCACCGCCGACGCCTTCCAGGCCCGCGCCACCGAACTCTCCCAAACCTTCAACGACCTCCTCGACGACGACGCCCTCGGCCTCCTCATCCTCGACGAACTCGGCCTCAACGAAGGCGCCATCGTCACCCTCACCGAATGCGCAGGCCGCGCCGAAGCCAGCGTCCGCGTCCGCATCGACCGCATCGAAGCCCCCCGCGAATACGACACCCAGAAAGGAACAGGACGCGTCGGCAACATCGCCGTCAGCGACCCCACCGGCACCGCGCGACTGACACTCTGGAACAAGGACGTCAACCGCATCGACGACCGCGAATTCGCCGAAGGCGACGTCGTCCGCGTCCTCAACGCCCGCATCAAGGACACCCGATGGGGCCTCGAACTCCACGTCGGCCAATGGACCGCCCTCGAAGTCGAAGGCGCCATGGACCCCGCCAAACGCAAACTCCTCACGGACGTCGACCCCAAAGCCGACCCCACCCGCTACGGCCCCGGCACAACCCACCTCGAAACGCATCGCCGCGACGACGCCGCAACCTCATCCATATCCTCGTCCACCGCCTCGTCGACCGGTTCGGCCACCTCGGACGCCCCCGCTGCCTCGGTCATCTCGGCCGCCACAGCCGGCGCAGCCACCCATAGCCCTTCCGCGTCCGCATCCTCCTCGACCACTACCACCACCACGGGCGTCCCCGCCGCCCAACCCACGTCAGCGCATGCCACGCGTGCCGACGCCGTCCTCGACCCCACCCGGCCCGCACCTGAAATGCCTCTCGATGCCCCGACATTCATCGGCGCCCTCGTTGCCGAAGCCCGCGGCATCCGCATCGTCGCCACCGTCCACGACGTGAAACCAACACGCAGCTTCCAACGCCAAGGCGGCGGCATCGGCTTCGTCGCCAACGCCGCCATCGCCGACGACACCGGGCGCATCATCCTCGCCGCCTGGGACGACTACGCAAAAGAAGTCGCTACGTGGAAACCCGGCGACAAGGTCGATTGCACCGAACTCGTCGTCAAGGACCGCTACGGCGTCCTCGAACTCCACACCAGTTGGCAAAGCGCGCTGAAACGCCAGTGACGATGCAACACGGCCACCGGCACCCGTAAATCGGACCTCGCCGGTCCCCGTGCAATGATCAAATCCCGGCACCGGACCATGCGCCCGCCCGCACGCACCCGCCGCGCGACAAGCAGCATGCCGCTTCTGGTCCTCCACCTCGTTCTTGCAGCAGCAGTGCTCGCGGCAGCACCCACCGCCCTCGCGCAGGCCACCATCGCCCTCGCCAACTCTGACATCCGCATCCAGATTGCGGACAACGACACGAACATTCCGCCCGGTGGAGAACTCCGCATCCCGTACGAAATCACGTACTCCGTGGACCGCATCCAGGACGAAGAAGTCACCATCACCGTACGCGCCGAATCCTCCGACCAAGCGGACGGGGTCACGGTGACCGCCGACCCTTCCACGCACACCGTGGCACCCGGCGACGCCGGAAGCGAAGGGGCCACCCTCGAAGGCGTGCTCATCCTCTCCGCCACCGAGGACGCCGAAGCCTACCAGATCCGCCGATTCACAGCGACCGCGGAGGCCGCCCCGACCACGACCGTGGAAGGGTCCCAAGGTTTGGTCGCGTTGGAAGCCGCCGTCGACTGGCGAGCGGACGGCACGATCGTCATCCGACACGCGACCGTCGGAATACCCGCAGACGGCGGATCCGACGACCTCCTCGCAAGCTTCACGAACCGCGGGAACGGACCCACGAAATTCACCATCACCGACGTGACCCACGATACCGGGTGCGAGATCTTCGACGGCGCACCACTAATCGTGGAACCCGGCATGGACCGGCAGGACCACACCGCCATCGCAGTCCTATGCCCCGCCGGAGCCGCCGGAGGAGCCGTAACGGTTCGCTACGGCCTCGAACATGCCGTCGAGCGGGTCGCAGCGCCGGACCCCATCATCGTCGAATGGACCCTTGTCGAATCGGCCGTCGGGAACGTGGACACCACCCTCCGTGGCGACGCGCCGCCCCCGACCCGGCGCCCCTCGGACGGCGCGGACGACCTTCCAGCACCGACGGAACAGCCGACACCCGGCACCACTGGGCTGGCCGCCCTCGCAGCAGTCGCCATCGCCGCCTTCGCCCGCCGCAAATGAACCCGGGCAACCTTCATGGTCAAGCATGGGACTGACGCCGACGTGCACGAGCGCTCCGGCGAATCATCGACGCCCCGTCAACGTGCGGGCTACTACTACCGGTGCGACTTCTGCGGCACCGAGATGGTGGACGTCCACTGCAAGCTCCGATGCACCGGCTGCGGGTACCTGCGGGATTGCTCGGATCCATGAGGGACCCGCGCGTTGCACCAGCCACGAGGTGTATATTTGACACAACCCTCAACATGCGGTTCGGGGTCCTACGCGGAATGACCTTCCGAAGTGTTGCCATCCTGCTCGTGCTTGCCACCTTTGTCCTCGCGCCGGCCATCACGGCCACCGCCCACCACGAAACCGGGGAAACCCGGGCATTCGCCGCATCCACGAATCGTGACTACCAAGGCGAGGAATACGTGGAGTTCGGCCCCGTCAAGGCCTCCGTGGACCGCGACTGGTTCCACATGCGCTCGTGCCCGATCCTCATGGATGATGGCTGCGACTTCGACCTCCGGGAACCCGGCCAAGCGAGTGTGACCGTCATGTCCATGGATGGGGACCACGTCGGATTCACATGGACGGCGTGGACGCGGTATGCTTGTGAAATACCGACCGGCCCATACCCGTACGAGCCCGAGCAGGGGACCTGTGACCGCGAAGTCGGAAACGGACGCGGGGCCGGGCATGACGTCCTCGACATGGACGCCACGACCCATTGGATCACCGTGATTCCGGATACTGCTGTTGCCGGCTACGTGACCGTGATCTGATCCACGACGCCGGGGCGCACGCCGCGCCCCGAGCGACGGCGTCCCGGAGTGCCGGGAATCCACGATCAAGCAAGATATCGCGAAGTGCCTTTATCACCCGCACCGTTGCAACGCCATGACGCGACGCCTTTACCCCCTCGCCCTGTGCGCCCTCTTCGCGGCGACCCTCCTTGTTCCCTCGACAACGGCCCAGACCGGGTTCCATTCCACGACCGAGGTCACAGTGGAATTCACCGAGGAACCCATCCCCACGGGCGGCGAGGAAATCCGGCGC
>JBFILE010000423.1:0-3452 GCA_041599855.1 Thermoplasmatota archaeon | reverse complement strand
TCCCGAGGGCCCGGGCCCCGTCCGGAATGAAAAAGCAATTTAAGTGGGCCGCAACTGATTCCACCCGTGGACGAGAACGAGCACGCACCCGGCGCCGAACCGGCCGCCGGGGGCGACGAAGGCGGCACCCGCCTCCAGCGCATCCTGGTCGTCGACGATGAGATGGACATCCTCGAGTCGTTGAAGGACCTTCTCGTCGCCTCCATCGACAACGTGGAGGTACGCACCGCCATCTCCGGCGCCGAAGGCATCAAGGTCCTGGAACAGGAGAGCGTGGACCTGATCATCACCGACTACAAGATGCCGGGGATGAACGGGCTCGAATTCCTGGAGAAATCCAAGGACATGGCTCCGAAGGCCCCCCGCATCCTTGTCACCGCGTTCCCCGACCTGCAGATTGCCATCCGGGCCATCAACGAGGCCGGCATCAACAACTTCTTCACGAAGCCATTCGACCCCGGGAAGGTCATCGAGGTCGTGAACGAGATGCTGAGTTCCCGTCGGAAGGACACGATGCGGAACCAGTCGTTCGCCCGTTCCCTCGACGTGCTCCGCCGCCGCATGGGAGGCGACGACGCCCCATGAAGCCCGCCAGCGACGGGGACGGGCAGCACCCGGAGGCAGGCGCACATGGGATGCGGATGCCATCGCATACCATGGGGTGGTCACGCTGAGTGAGCGCCAGGATCACCTGAAGCAGGCGTTGGCCTCCTTCATCGGCAACGACGGGTATCTCAATGCGTCCGTCGTCAGCCGGGACGGCATCTCCGTCATGTCGGCATCCCGACGAGACGTGAGTGAGGAGACGTTCTCGGCGATGAGCGCGACACTCCTCGGGGCCGCCGAGATCGCCCTCTCGGAGTTCAATGCCGGCCGCATGATCCACGTCATCACGGAGACCGAGAACCTCCGCCTTGTCGTGCAGGGCATCGGGGACGAGTTCATCCTCATCGCCCTCGCCGAGAAGGGTCGCCCACTCGATTCCATGTTGGAGGCCGTGGGCAAGACGGCCGCGGAAGTGACCGGCTTCCTCGGGTGATCCCTTGGTTGCCCTAGCGCGTCCGGTTCTCCGCATCCTCGCACCAGGGGGTCAGGGACGCGACCGCCCACCGTCCGGGCGGGCGGTCACCATGGGGCGTCGCCCGCGAAACGCCCTTGAACGAGGACGCCCCACGGGCTTTTCGTGGACGGCATCACGCACCTGTTCGTCGGGCTCCTGCTCGGCGCGAGCTTGGCTGCCGGGGAACCGGCGCTTGTCGCCCTGGTCACGGCGTTCGCCGTGCTGCCGGACATCGACACGATCACGTGGGCGTTCCCGAAGGCGTTCCCGGGCCTGAGGCATCGCGGCGTGACCCATGCCATTGTCGTGGGCGAGGCCGCGGCCGCGATGGCGGCGGCAGCGTTCGCGATGTCCGGACTCGCGTCGTTCCCGGTCGCTTTCCTGTTCGCGTCCATCGGGTTCCTTTCGCATGTGATGCTGGACATCCTGAACTGGGGGTGCCTTGCGCTGTGGCCGTGGGTGCGGACGCCCATCGAGTACACGGTGCAGCCGGGACTCACGGGGACCGCGGTCACGAGCACCGCGGGATTGGTGGTCCTCGGGGGCACGTATGCTCTCGCGCCGGGGCGCCTCGCGGCGGTCGTCGCAGTGTTCGGTTCGTTGTTCATCGCGTACCTCGCGCTCCGCGTGGTCCTGAAGGTCGTTGCGCACGGGGTGCATGGCCGGGACCCGTGGATCCTGCCGACGGCGAATCCGTTCGTGTGGCTCGTGTATCCGCGGGTGCGGGATGCGGAGACGGGGCGGTGGAATGCGTGGGCGAAGGGGTTCATGGCGCGGACGCCGGGGGAGCGGTGGCACGCGCATCGGTGGCGCCCGCGGGTGCGGGGGAAGTGACGGACCGGGGCGGGGCGGGAACTGTGCGCGGGCGGTCGCGGCAGCGGCTGCGTGGGTTCCGTGGCTGCGCGAGCGCAGGTGTCGGTCCGGCGGATGGGGCGGCGGTGGTGATGGGGCCATGTGCGGCGCCCGACGGAGCGGTGCCGTCCGTCGTCGTCGGGCGGGTGGGCGACCGGTCCCCGTTTGTCAGCGTCGGACAGTCCATCAACACGGAGGGCGCGGAGAGCGCGGAGACAACTCGGGCTCAGATTGAAAGGCGTCGTCCGTGGTCGTGGGGCGGGCGGGCGTCGTCCGTCGTCGTCGGGGGGCGGGCGGGGGCGCCGGGGCCTGGCCATTCACGTGGTGGTGGGTCGTGGAACGCGCGTGGGTGGGGCCTCACGCGCCGCGGGCTTCGGCCTCGGGGGCGTGGGTCGTCTCCTTCGCCCACATGTCGCTGACGAGTTCGGCGGTGCGCATGGAGTATGCCCATTCGTTGTCGTACCATGCGAGGACCTTGACGAGTCGGCCGTCGATGATCATGAGTCCGGGGAGGTCGACGACTGCGCTTGCGGCGTGGTGGTTGTAGTCGATGGAGACGAGGGAGCGTGTTTCGCATTCGAGGATGCCGTTGAGGGAGTTTTCGGCGGCGTGGCGGAAGGCGTCCTCGACTTCGGCGCGGTCCACGTTGCGGGAGAGTTCGGCGTTCACGTCGACGAGGCTGACGTTTGGGATGGGGACGCGGACGGCCATGCCGTCGACTTTTCCGTCGAGTTCGGGGAGGACGAGGCCGATGGCGCGGGCGGCGCCGGTGGTGGTGGGGATCATGGAGGTGGCGGCGGCGCGGGCGCGACGCATGTCCTTGTGGGCGCCGTCGAGGAGGAGTTGGTCGTTGGTGTAGGCGTGGATGGAGGTCATGACGGCTTGGTCGACGCCGAAGGTGTCGTTGAGGACCTTGAGGACGGGGGCGAGGCAGTTCGTGGTGCAGGAGGCGTTGGAGACGAGGTGGTGGGTGGCGGGGTCGTAGGTGTGGCTGTTGACGCCGCGGACGAGGGTGACGTCGACGCCTTTGCCGGGTGCGCTGAGGATGACGCGTTTCGCTCCCGCGTCGAGGTGCTTCTGGAGGGCGGCGCGGTTCGTCATGCGGCCGGTGCAGTCGATGACGTAGTCGACGCCGAGTTCCTTCCATGGGAGGTTGGCGGGGTCGGGTTCGGTGAATGCGAGGAAGGGTTCGCCGTCCACGGTCAATGTGACGCCTTCGACGTCGATGGTGCCGGGGAATCTGCCGTGGACGCTGTCGAAGCGGAGGAGGTGGGCGAGGGTGTCGATGGGGGCGAGGTCGTTGACGGCGACGATGCGGGCGGTCGAGTCCCCGGGTGGCGCGTTCATGTTCCGTTCGTGGATGGCCCGGAAGACGAGTCGTCCGATGCGGCCGAAGCCGTTGATGGCCACGGCCGGTCCTTGTCCCTTGTCCATGGTGTTCACGAACCCTCGTCAGGAGGTCACCGGGGGAGCGGTTTAGGGGTTCTCGTCGGGGCGTCCATGAGCGTCGGGGGCAGGCGTCGTCGTAGGGCGGGCGGGC
>JBFILE010000422.1:0-3466 GCA_041599855.1 Thermoplasmatota archaeon | reverse complement strand
GCCACGCATCAACAACCGGTTCCATCAAACAGCCCGCCCGGCGCCGCCACCCGGCGACACACCCCGCCCACAGCTGCACATCCTGCCCGGGATTTCCTTTAATAAGCACACTCAACCATACAGCCCGGTCGGTCGCCGGGCGAGGGATCGCCAGGATGCCGGGCAGCGAGGCGAAAATCTCGTGGAGACGAACGACGTGCCAGGCGTGGGCACGGCAGGAGTGGGGCGCAGTTGATTGCTGCGGGGCCCCCAATCGCCAGCGTAGCGGCCCCGTGCCGCACGCATCCGGCAAGGCCGGGCAACATGCCCGCAGGTTGTCGCGAGCGATTCCCCTGCAAGCAGTCTCCGGGATCCCGCGGGGCCGAGTTCATTGAATTACGCGGGGTCCGCGACGCCCTCCCACCGGAGGACGTGTTGTGACCCTTGACGTGACGCTCCCCATCCTCGTTCGGTCAGCAGGCCCCGCGCTTTTCATGCTCACCGGCATTGCCTTGGGGGCACTATCGCGCGGCCGTGCCGACCGCGTCGCACTGGGCCTCTTTTTCGCGTGTTTCGGGGCCTGGCTCGTCGCGTCGAACCTCGGCATCGCCGGTGGCGGATCACCGTTCTTCGTGGCGGCCCTCGTGCTCGTGGTTGCCGCAACATGCGCCGGCATCTTATCGCTGATGCTCCTCCCGCGGACCCATCGGCCCGGCGCGGCCACGCTCGCAGCATTGGGCGCCCTCATGATCGCGCTCTCCGCAATCTTCTTCCACTTCCTTTCCGACCTCCTCCCGCGCAGCGCCTTCGCGCAGATGATTCCCGCCGAATCCTTCGGGTTGTTTGCCACGTACGTCAATCTTGCAGTTCCCATGCTTGGGCTCCTCCTCACACTCCCCATCGCTTGGGCGCTTGTCGCGCTGCGAGCCCCAGGCAAGGATATCGAGGCATGGGCCGGACTCGCAACAGGCATCCTCGTCTTCATGGGATTCACCACGGGGACGGACATCCTATCCGGACTCAACATCGTCCTCATCATCCACCCCGAGACGTCGTTCGTGATGATCCTGGCAGGCGCCGCATTTTGGCTCCTCGTCGCGGCCCGGCGCAACAGTATCGTTGCACGAAACGTGGCGCTCGCTGGTCTCGTTGCGACCCTCGCGGGAATGGCGTGGCACGCAGCGACCGGGATCGATTCCGTGTACGATCCGGTGGGTGCCGTGGGCCTCGCGCGGCTCGTCGGATGGGCCATCATCGTCGTCACCCTCGCGCGGGCAGGTTGGCTCGACTCCGGTTTCCTGCCCCGTCATCGGGCTGGCGTCGCGGCAACCTCTCTTGCCACCCTTTTCGTCATTGCACAGGTGGCTGAGAATTACCTTGGCGCAAAATACGGTCTCGTGCTGGGAAGCGTGGTGGCGGGCACGTTCCTCTTTGCCGCACACCCCGTCCAGCGGGCCATGGAACGGATCATGGAAGGGAATGCGTCAAGTCAAACCCGGCCCTCCGGGGGCACGCCTGCATCGTCGGTTGGCGACGCGAAATACGCCGCCTACAGGCGCGCCGTACGATTGGCCCTCCGTGACCGCGTCCTCTCCCAAGAGGAGGAAATCGAGCTCGCATACATCGCGCACGAGATTGGCCTCACGCCCATGGAAGCCATCCGGATCCGCCATGACGTGGAACGCGAGACGGTTCCACCAGGTCCCGCGGATACCACGTAGGAGGTCACGCGAAGGGGGTTGCCACAGGGTCGCGGCGATCCTTCCGCGACGGCGTGACCACCGGGAGCGAGGCACGGGATCCGCGTATCTGGCGGGCCAGCTCCAATTGGCGACGATGGAACCGGTTCCGCCATGGCCCGAAGCAGGCGCCGGAATTGCCACGCCCGGGGCGCGAGGGCAATCCATCCAAGGGTGGGACAAGACCCGCCCATCGACAACCCGGTCCCAACCATCCTCCTTCGCCACCACCGTACATGGCCCCCATGCCCTCGCCCCCCACCCCACCCCCCTACTCCGCCGACGCCATCCTTCTCGGCGCTGCCGACGTGCCCCCTTCCCTGCGCCTCTCCCGCGCGAACCGCCATGGCCTCATCGCGGGGGCAACAGGGACGGGCAAGACCGTGTCCCTGCAGGTCCTCGTCGAGGGCTTCTCGCAACGCGGTGTACCCGCGTTCGTTGCCGACGTGAAAGGCGACCTCGCGGGACTCAGCCGCGCAGGCGAAAAGTCGCCGCGACTCATGGAGCGGGCGGCCTCCGTCGGCATCCGAGACTTCACGCCCCATGCCTTCCCGGTCACGTTCTGGGATTTGTTCGGTGAAAGTGGCCACCCCATCCGAACCACCGTGAGCGAGATGGGCCCCGTGCTCCTTTCCCGCCTTCTTGAACTCAATGACCCGCAGGAGGGCGCGTTGAACATCGCGTTCCGCGTGGCCGACGAGGAAGGGCTCCTCCTCCTTGACCTGAAGGACCTGCGCGCCATGCTGAACCATATCGGGGAACGGTCCGCCGAACTGTCCCTGAAGTACGGGAACGTGAACAAGGGGAGCGTGGGCGCCATCCAACGGCGCCTCCTCGTCCTCGACCAGCAGGGTGCGGAAGCGTTCTTCGGGGAACCCGCTCTCGCCATCACCGATTTCCTCCGGCAGGATGCGGACGGCCGGGGCGTCGTGAACATCCTCGCGGCCGACCGTCTCGTGGAGAGCCCCCGCCTCTACGGCACCTTCCTCCTCTGGCTATTGTCCGAACTGTTCGAGGAATTGCCCGAAGTCGGGGACGTGGATGCGCCGAAGCTCGTGTTCTTCTTCGATGAGGCACACCTCCTGTTCGATGACGCGCCGAAGGCCCTTCTCGACAAGGTCGCGCAGGTCGTCCGCCTCGTCCGGTCGAAAGGCGTGGGCGTGTTCTTCATCTCGCAGAATCCCCTCGACATCCCGCAGGATGTGCTCGGGCAACTCGGGAACCGCATCCAGCACGCCCTCCGCGCGTTCACACCGGCCGACCAACGAGCGGTGCGCGCGGCGGCGAACACGTTCCGCCCGAACCCCGCGTTCAAGGTGGAACGCGCCATCACCGAACTCGGTGTCGGGGAAGCGTTGGTGAGCGTGCTCGACGCGGCCGGAACACCCACCGTGGTGCAGCGCACGCGCATGCGTCCTCCGGTTTCGCGCATGGGTCCCGTCACGCGCGAGGAGCGCGTCCAGACCATCGCGGACAGCCCGCTCATCGGTCGCTATGAAGAGACGGTGGATCGGGAATCGGCGTATGAGATCCTCGCGGCGCGGCGGGCCGAACCGGTGACCGCGCCGTCGCAACGCGCGGCATCGGAATCAGGAGAAGGGGGGCGTGGCCGCCGCGGTCGCGGAGGCAGTCGGAAAGGGCACTCGTTCGGGAGCGGAGTGGCCCAGACCATGGGCCGGGAAGTGGGTCGGCAGGTGAGCCGCAGCATCATCCGGGGCCTCTTGGGCTCGATCTTGAAGTAGGTGGCG
>JBFILE010000421.1:0-3475 GCA_041599855.1 Thermoplasmatota archaeon | reverse complement strand
GAGATGACGACCCCTTTCTGGACGATTCTCCTTTAGATGGCATCCCCCCCCCCCGCGAGAACGTGGCGGAACGGGGGGGGAAGTGCCAACATGACGGATATGCGCGGGCCGCAAGGGGTGGGTGTGACCCCGCAGGGCATTCGTGTACTCGGTGGCTCCGCTCGGGGCAGAGGCTCAACAAAAAGATGGACGGGCGGGCCACAGGAGGTGGCCCCGTCCTGATCCGTCGACCGACGACGATCTACGACTTCTTCCAGAAGCTGAGCGAGTAGCCGTCGTTGTCCGCCATGTAGAAGGCGCGCCCGTACGGCCGGTCACCCGGAGGGGACTCGATCTCGCCGCCCGCGTTCTTCGCCTTCGCGAACACGGCATCGACGTCTGCGACCTCGAACGAGATGACGACGCCCGCGCCAAGGGGCGTGGACACCCATTCGCGGAAATCCGCATCATCGTTCGCGCCGATGTGGCCGAGGCTGAGCTCGGAGCCGTCCAGTTCGAGGTCCGCGTACGTCGTCACGCCGTCGTCGCCCTTGTACTCCTTGGCGACCGTGAAACCGAGCGCCCGGTAGAACTCGAGGGACTTCGCGATGTTGTTCACGTTGAGGAACACACTGGTGGAACCCATGGATACGCGGCATGACGGACGTGGTTGATAATAGTGCGGTATCCCTCGGCGCCCCTTGGATGCCCACCGGGTCCGGTTCATCCCACGGGGCCCTTCTTGGTCCCCGCGCCGCGGTCGATCATCGATCCATCTGCCTGTTCGATCGGTTCGAACGCTTGACTCGATGGTCGGGCGCATCGCGCCGTCCCCGAGCCTCCTCGCGCGATCGTCCGAGCCCACCGCCCGATCGCGGTGCACCCAACGAGTCAGGCACCGGCCGGCCAGAACCCTTTCGAGGCCACGCACATCACCCCATGCCGCCGCGCCGGTGCCGAGATGCCGGTGCCGCACAATCGACAAGCGGAAAAACCGGATCGGACGAGGATGTTGTCATGCCATCGAGCCCATTCGCTCTCGCTCTCCTGCTCGTGGTCGCGTTCGTGCCCGCGCACGCCGCAGCCGACCCTGCCGCCGCGGCCGTGGGGCAGAGGGGCGAAGGGACATGCACCCCCGGCATGAGCAGCCCGTCCGAGTCGCTCGGTGGCGACCTGTTCGTTGCGTGGGGCGGCATGTGGGTGTACGATGAAGCGAATGGCTTGGCAGGCATCCAGCGCGGCGACGACGACGCGACGGATGATGCCTGCGGCGAATGGTCGGATGCGTTCCGGTTCGTGTCATACCAGGATGCGGCGGCGCATCTCGTGAATCTCCTTGCGTGAATGGCCCCCCGGTGGATCCGGGCTCCACGACGCATCGACGCCGGATGCGGGCCTCACGCTTGCTCATGGGCCCGTTTGCATTCAGACCGGTCATTCCCCAGTCCAGTCGAGGAGGGTCGCGTTCCGCACCTTCGGCGTGTCATCGAGGATGTGGATCAGCTCCTTCAGCGAATCCAGGGTATCCGCGTCCGCCGCCCGCTTGTCCGTGCGTTCCCGGAGGATCCGCGGGAACCGCACCGCCACACCGGATTTGTGGCGATCGCTCTCCCGGATGTCCTCGAACGCGAGCTCGAACACGCGTTCCGGATGGACGCGACGCACGGGGCCGAACCGCTCCACCGTATGCGCCCGGATCCATCGATCAAGTCGCACGATCTCGTCATCCGTCAAGCCGCTGTACGCCTTCGCCACCGGCGTGAGGTCGTCCCCGGCCCAAGCCGCGAACGTGTAATCCGTGTGCAACATGGCGCGACGGCCGCTCCCCGGCTGCGCGTACACGAGGACCACATCCATCGTGAACGGGTCCACCTTCCACTTCCACCAGTCACCCCGCTTTCGTCCGACGCGGTACGGACTCGTCACCCGCTTCAGCATGAGGCCTTCGGCGCCCCGGTCCCGCGCCTCCTCCCGGAGGGCCCCGGCCGTCCCCCAGTCCGCGGGCGCGAGAAGTTGGGAGGGGCGGATCGTGCCGGTTGCCCCTCGATCCGAAAGCAGGGCGTCGAGACGGTCGCGTCGCGCCTGCATCGGTTCCCCGCGCACATCGGCCCCTTCCGCTTCGAGCACGTCATAGGCGACGAAGACCGCGGGAACCTCCCGCAGGAACCGGGGGCCCGGTCGATCGCGGGTGATGCGAGTCTGAAGTCGCGCGAACGGGAGCGGTCGCGGGTCACCCGCGCGCCATGCGAGCACTTCGCCATCAAGGACCGTCCCGTCCGGGAGGTCGCGGGCGGCATCCCGGATCTCGGGGAACCGATCCGTCGCACTCTCCTCGCCGCGGGTCCAGAGGTGGATGCGGCCGTTGCGCCGGATGAGTTGCGCGCGGATCCCGTCCCACTTGTACTCCACGAGGAACCCGCGGATGGGGCCGAGGTCGTGCACGTCGGATTCGAGGGGGCTCGCAAGGAAGAACGGGTACGGTCGGGACGCGTCCTCTTCAGGATCATGATCCGGATTCGTGATGCGCGCCCAGAACGCAGGCGTTGGTGTCCACGCGCCCTTCAGCCGATGGGCGATGAGGGCCTGGGGCACATCCGCGAACGTGGCGACGGCACGCTCCACGAGGGTCTGGCTCACCCCCACCCGCAGGCTCCCCGTCATGAGCTTGTTGTGGACGAGGAGACCGGTGCCCGTCAACCGGTCCCAAGCGCCCGTGATGATGCGGCGCGATTCTCCCGGTGTGGCACGCGAAAGGGGAAGGAGCGTGGTCTCCACCCAGCGCGCGAGACCCGGGATCGGACCTTCGCGCGGCACATGGTGCGGACGAGCGTCCAAAAGAAGCGCCACCGTCTCGGCAAGGTCCCCGACCGCTGCATGGCTTTCACCGAGAAGCCACGGCGGTACATTCGTTTCCTCCCGGACAAGGGATCGGATGACGGTTCTCGACACGAGCCCGGGTATCTTCCGCCCGGTGAGGAAGAACACGGCCCACGCAGCATCCTCCGGCGATGCGTCCCGGAAGTACCGGACAATGGCGTCCACCTTGCGGTTCGTCCCCGTCGTCCGATCCAATGCCTCGTAGAGCGCGATGAACCGCTTCATTCCGGCACCTGCACCGCCGGGGCCGCGTCCTCGGCCGCCGTCTCCCCATCATCCGAATACGGCGTCTCGAGCGGCGTCGACTCCACGCCTTCCACTTCGCGAAGGTACCGGGCGAGGATCGCGGTCCCGCCGTGCGTGGTGAGGACGCGGGTCGCGCCGGTGTCATGCACCGTCCGGAGAAGGCCGGCCCAATCGGCATGATCACTCAACACGAAGCCACGATCGTATCCGCGCCGCCGCCGCGCGCCGCGCACCTGCATCCAGCCGCTCGCGAAGGCGGTGGACGGCTTCACGAACCGACGCACCCAGGTGCTCCTGCTTGCACCCGGGGGCGCGATCACAAGGGCCTTGGCGAGCTCGGTCTTCGGGACCGCGTCCGTGACATGGGCCGTGG
>JBFILE010000420.1:0-3493 GCA_041599855.1 Thermoplasmatota archaeon | reverse complement strand
GGAGTTGGTTGCAATGAAAATGAGGAATCTCACGTTCCGTTCGCTTGAATCGTTGTCTGCCCCGATGGTCATCATGATCGATGGTGACAATGCCTGCAAGATCTCGTGCTGATCACGCTGCGTTGGCTTGAATCGTTGTCGACTCCCATCGGCATCTTCCTCATCCAACGCCATCTCCAGACCATTGGGGGCTCGCATCGTATTCCATTGATTCGCTCCGCCTCGACGTCATGCGGTCTGCGCGTGTTCCGCCGCCCGTCGGATATTGTGTGCCTGCGGAATTGAGAATCGCGTTGGTGACGCGAGCACCGCGCACCGTGCCCGCTCCGTTTGTCGGGTCGCTCCGCGCAAGCCGCCTCTTCATGGCAGATCATTTTCCTCGAACGACGAGGCCTCATTCCTCGTTCCACGGGCGTCTTCACACAGTTCCCGAGTCCGGGGGGGCCCGAAAAATCCTGCACCCCTGAACTGAAGGCATGGGCCGTCGTCCTCATCTTGTCGGCCACGTTTGCGCCCCTTGGGGCAAGGATGGAGTCGTAGGAAGTCCGCCATGTTGACGCTCGCGCCGTTGATCGGATCCCAGCAATCCTTCATCAAAACGGAAGGGGCTCAACTTCTGGAAGCGGCCTCCCCGAGGATGCCCCGATGACACCAGGAACATCGTAGGAGTTGATCCGCATGAACTCGAAGACGCTCGCGTTCCGTTCGCTTGAATCGTTGTCTGCGCCGATTGTCATCATGTTGGAACCGCTCGTCGGTGACAGCGCGTACAAGGCGGCTTGTTAGGGGTTGGTGTGCGTGAACTCGAAGACGCTCGCGTTCCGTTCGCTTGAATCGTTGTCTGCGCCCATGGTCCTCCTGCTTGATCCGCTTGACAGTGATCGTCTCTGCAAGGCCATGTGCTGAACTCGCTTCGTCATGATGGATGGCGCGCTCCGGAAACGCTGGTTTCGACTCGAAGGGGCTGGCGATCCGGCCGCAGCCTTGCGTTGCCGGTTGACCCGAATCCGTCCAATGCGTACAGCGCCAGTGCTTGGTCCATAGCCGAAGGCCGCGGATATCGCGACGGCGGGTACGGACTTCGCGGCGGGGCCGCGCGTGCCCCCAAGCGCGCGCCCTCCGTCCCAAACCCCATTTCGGGGTCTCGCTCCGCCCGCTTCACGGGGGGGTTCCGGAGGCTGCCCGTTCCATCCTCGTCGCGACCTGGTCGCCGCGTGGTGCAACGATGGTGGGGCGTGAGGCGTCTTGTCCCCCGCCGGTGCGACGCCGCCGCCGGTCACGCCGCACGACTCCGTCTTCAGACAAATTCTGCACCCCTGAGCTGATGCGGTCGGGAAGCCATGTTGCCCTGCCGCCCTTGTGGACTGCCCATGGGATCCGGCCCCAGAAGGAATCGTGATGAAAACCAGGAACCTTGTGATCCGTCCGCTGGAATCGTTGACCGCCCCAATCGCGCTTCTCGTCGTTGATGGCGACGGCGCCTGCCAGTTCACTTGCTAGGGGTCAAGGCCATGGAACCCCGGAATCTCGCGATCCGCCCGCTTGAAACCTTGAACGCGCCGATAGTCATCTTGGTCCTTGATGTGGACCGGATGTGCAGTTTCGCTTGTTAGGACGTGGTGAACGTGAATCCTCGAACCCTTGCACTCCGCTCGCTTGAATCGTTGAATGCCCCCACCGTGCTGATTGCCTTCGCCGGTGATCGTGCCTGTGAATTCGTTTGTTGAGGTGTGATGTCATGACCCCGCGGAAACTCTTCATCCGCCCCCTTGAAGACCTGAACCCGCCGATGGTTGTCACAGCCCTCGATGTGGATCGGGTGTGCAGTTTCGCATGCTGACCGGTGATCATCATGAACCCTCGACAACTCGCTCTCCTGCCCCTGGAATCGTTGAATGCCCCGGTCGTCATCGGTCCGGTTTCAGGTGACGGCGCCTGCAGTTTCGTGTGTTGAGGCGCGGCATCCATCAGGAGAATGTCCGCATTCGGCCCGATGCTGTCCGGCCGGAGTCGTGCCCGTAGCCATCATGTCACCTGAAACGATTTGCCCATGGACGTCGCGGTGGTCCTTGGCGATCCCATGCCTGCGAAACCCATGAAGCTGACCAAGCTCGAATCCCTGGATGCCCCCGCCTTCCTCGCGCTCCTCGACGGTGACAGGACCTGCGGCTGGACGTGCTGAGCCGATTCCGGTCCCTTACGGGAACGCAAGCGGCGTCCGGAACAGGTCCTCGTACCGGTTCCGCGCCGGTTTTCCTGCGTCCGCCAACGGGCGCAGGAGCCGTTCCAATCCTGCGTGATGGAACCCCGGAATCGTGCTCTTCGGCACGAGACCGGGGACGATGGCGGCCGCGATCCGGAGTCCCGTCATCGCGATGTCAGGCGGCGTGACGTCTGCGGCAAACACGTCCAGGTCCTTGTCCTTCAATTCGGCGCATACCGCGTCGTACCGCCCGCGGACCGTTTGCGGCCCCTGCGGGACTTTTTCCTTGTGGATGGCGCGCGTGGCCGGCGTGTCCAAGAACCACGCATCGGCCAGGGATGCGGGTTCGTTCCAATGGAACGCGCCGGCGCTCGCTTCGAGAATGTCCTGCCCGTCCCGCTTCACCTGGGCGGCCCGGGCACGCATGTGTGCGGCTTCCTCCACGGAGCGCTCGGCCGCAGCCCACGGGTCGAATCCTGCGCCCGTCCCCGTGACCATCGCGGGGCCGTTCCCGCTCCGGTCCACGACTGCGGTCACGAATGCAGGGTAGGCGAGATCGGTCGCTAGATCCAGGGTGATCACCTCGAGGCCACGCGCTTCAAGGATGGGGACGAGGGGGGAATCGGGGAGCGTGACGCGGGGGGCGCGGCGATGGCGTGCCCAGAACGTCGCGAACGCATCGCGTTCGATGGCTTCCCCGAGCGCGCGTTGAACGGCTTCGCACGTGCTTGCCGCGCACGCGCTCGCCGAGGGATACAGCGGCGTCACATACTCGTCCTTCACGATGGGGATGTCCGAGTGCACCATCTTCGCAGGAACGAGCCGGGGCATCATGTCATGGAGGCGCGTCATCCACATCCAGTCATACTCGCGGTCCGGGTCGAAGGCGGTCACATCGGCAACAACATCCACCTCCTGGGGGGCCACCGCCGCAAGATGCCGCGGATCCTCGGCATCCTTCGCGAGCGCCGCGTACGAGCCGCGGATGAAACGGACGTGGCCGGTGGTGGCGAGGGCATATCGTTCGATGGCTTCCCCGATGGCGCGCGCCCGTGCATTGCCATCGTCCGGGGAGATGCCGACGCCGCCGTGGCGGAGCCGGCGCTTGACGGGATCCGCGCCCGCAAGCTGCAGGGGAAGGCGGCGGTTCACGAGTGCCGTGTAAAGTGCCAGCGGGAGCGGTGGGTCGTCAAGGGGGTACGGGGCAAGGGTCGCGATGATCCCGGTGCGGGGATGGACGAGGGACTCGGCGGCGAGATCGGTCCCGCTCGTCGATGACGGAGCGGGGTC
>JBFILE010000419.1:0-3506 GCA_041599855.1 Thermoplasmatota archaeon | reverse complement strand
TCATGACCGCCACGCGCACGGCGTCCCCCCTCGATCGATGGATGCCCGGATGGCGCGCCTTCGTGCTCCCGCTCCTCATCGGCCTCGCCCTCGTGGCAGCGGCCCGCGTGGCCCGGGGGTCATCGGGACTCCTGAACGCGACGGACCGGTGGCTTCTCCCGGCGGGCGCCGTCGTCCTTGCGAGCGGCCTCGTGTACGCAGTCTCGGGTGGTCCCGGCGTGCTCCGCATCGGGAACGCCATGATCCGCCGCACCCTGCTCACGTTCTTCTCGTACCGGTTCCAGCTCGTCGCGGTCGCCGCCTACATTGCGGTGAACGTGGTGTTGTTCTGGGCGGTCGGTGGCGCGTACGTTGCGGCACTGTTCGGTCCTCTCGCAGGTGTGGCGGCCGACGGGCTCCCCCCGAACCTCGTGCTGTTCCTCCTTGTCGGGTTTGCCGCGTGGCCCGTCTTCTGGAAGGCGTGGCAGGTGACGGCCATGGGTGTCCGCGAGGAACAGTGGTCCGGCACCTTCGAGAGCATCGTGCCCATGCCTCACGGCGTCGGCGCCCTCCCCTTCTCGTACCTGTGGAGCCGTCTCGGGTACACGCTGTTCTTCCAGATTGCGATCCTCATCGTCCTCGTGAAGGCCGTGCCGGGCGATGCCATCCGTCTCGATTCGCCCATCGCGGTCCTGAACTTCGCCACGGTGATCTTCCTCACCGTGCTCTGCATGTGGGGCATGGGCCTCCTCTTCGGCGGCCTCGCCATCCTGTACAAGCAGGTGGGGCCCGTGGACTCCATCATCCGCACGCTGTTCCTGTTCATGGCCGGCATCTTCGTTCCCCTCGGCGTCCTGCCCGGGTGGATGCAGACCATGGCCACGTTCCTCCCGCTCACCCACGCGGCGGAACTCCTGCGCATCGTGGCCATCGAAGGCCGCACCATCGCCGACGCATGGCAGACCCTCGCCGTGCTCGCCACCTTCACCGTCGTATTCGTCGTCGCCGGGAACCGCCTCTACCGCGTGTACGTGGATCGGGCCCGCCGCGACGGCGCCATCCAGGGGTACTGAACCATGACCATGTGCATCGCGATCCGGGCCAAGGACGGCATCATCCTCGCAAGTGACGGGAAGGTGACGCGGGCATCCATCTCCTTCCGCACCGTCGCCCGCATCTGGCAGAAGACGAACAAGATCCATTCCATCCCGCCCCACGTGCTCGTGGCCGGAGCCGGGGAACTCGCCATGATCCACTCCGTCGTGGACGCCCTCGCCGACGCCGAGGAGGACGTGCGGGCGCAAGGGGTCGATGGGCTTGCCCCCCTTGCCCGCGACACCCTCGCCGGCCTCCGTTCCGAAGCGAACGCGCGCTATCGTGCCATCTACGGGGACGAGGGCACCATGCATGCGCCGAAGGCGTACTTCCTCCTCGTCCAATCCACCCCCGAACCACGCCTCGTGTACGTGAGCGAGGACGGCGACATCGAGGACCAGACCCACCTCGGCTACGCGGTCACCGGGTCCGGCGACCTCATCATCCACGTCCGCATGCAGCCGTACGACCCCGCGGAACTCACCATGGACCAGGCCGCGGTCCTCGCGTACGGACTCATCAAGGACACCATCGATTCCGGCACGTTCCGCGTGTCCGACCCGGTGCAGCTCTGGAGCCTCGACGGCACGGGGCCGCCCGACGAATGGGATCCGGGGCGCATCGACAAGACCGCCGAGCGCTACCACGCGTTCCGCCGCGAAATGCTCGATGTTCTCAGGAGCTACTGACCATGGCGGACCAACCCGTACCCGGCACCCTGCCTGCGCGACCCCGCATGAAGAAGCACGTCTCCGTGGTTCCCATTGCACGGGATGCCGTCATCATCCGGGGCCCCGGCATCTTCGTGCGCCTCGCCGGGGAAGGGGTCGGGACACTCCGGAGCGTCCTTCCGCACCTCAGCGGCGAAGGCGACGTGGCCGACGTAGCGCGGCGCGCGGGAGTCCCGGAAGAGGACGTCCGCGACATCGTGGAAGCCCTCGCCCACGACCGCGCCATCGAGGACGCCGCAGACGACGATGCCTACGATATCGAGGGCGACGCGCGGGACGCTCTTGCGTCCCAGCTGAACCTGTTCTCCCATCTCCTGCGTCGACCGGCGAGCGCGCAGAACCGCCTCACCGCGGCCACCGTGGTGGTCATCGGCGTCGGCCCCACGGGGCGGGCCGTTGCCGAAACCCTTGTCCGAAGCGGCATCGGGACCGTTCGACTCGTGGCGCCGGCAGACGGGCGGGGCGCTGCGGACGCATTGGTTGCTTCGACGGAGCAGCTGGCGGTGGGTACTGCCGTCCACGCAACAACGCTATCCGTCGCCACGCTCCGCGAGGCGATGCCGCAGGATTTCCTGCCTGTTGTGGAGGGTGCGGACCACGTGGTCCTTGCCCTTGAATCGCCGGCGTCCCGGGTCGCCATCCACGTGAATGACGCATGCCTCCGCGCGAACGTGACGTGGACACCCGTCGTCATGGACGCCCTCGATGCGACCGTGGGCCCCACGGTGATCCCGCGCGCCACCGCATGCTGGCGCTGCTACGACATGCGCGTGAAGGGCGCGCACCCCAACATGGACCGCCTCATGGCCGTGGACCACGTCATGGACGAAGGCGGCATCGGGGAGCCCGCCGCGTGCGGCCTTCCGGGGTTCGCCATGCTCGCCGGAACATGGGCGGCCAACGCGGTGCTCCTCACCGTGAGCCGCGCCGTCCGTCCTCCCCTTGCCGGGCAGGCGTTCCGCCTCTCGTTCATGGACTTCCGTGCCGAGAAGCACCGGGTCCTGCGCATCCCGCGCTGTCCCGCATGCACGGACGCGAACGTGCCCGACGTTGATCGCTACAGCCTCGAACCGGTGACGTTCTCGTGACCGAGCGGGGCGACGGCTCCAACACCGGGGCCGGTGACGGCGTTGACGGCGTCCGGGCAACGACGCGGATCCAGCCGCCAAGCCGCGCGCCGCGACTCGGCCCGCGCCAGCGCACGGATCCCGCCCTCACCCTTGCGAAACTGACGGACGTCATGAGCCCCCACTGCGGCATCGTCACCGAGATGCAGAGGCTCGAAATGAGGGATCGGGGCCTCCGCGACGTGTACGGCTACGGCGCCAACATCGAGACCGCAACGCTCCTCGGATTCCGGCCCTTGATCGACATGCGCGCGAAGGGCGAGGCGGAAGCGTGGCGGTACGAGGCGGAGGGACGCAATGGCCACCGGTTCGCGTACGACCGCACCCGCGCCTTCGTCCGCGCCATCGGGGAAGCCCTCGAGCGGTACGCGTGCTGCACGTATGACCCGACCCCGTTCGCGAGTGCGCCATGGAATGAGGTCGCGAAGGACGCCCTCGACCCGTGCACCGTGCAGATGCCGACGGCGCAGGAATACAAGGGCATGCGCACGAAGGGATTCGCGCCGTTCGACCCGGCGGCCCCCATGCGGTGGCAGTGGGGCTGGAGTCTCCGTGACAACCGGCACGTCCTCGT
>JBFILE010000418.1:0-3515 GCA_041599855.1 Thermoplasmatota archaeon | reverse complement strand
GGTGGCCTTGCGCCACAGCATGACCACGGGGTCGTAGTGCCGGTCCACGACCCTCTCCTTCAACGGGATGATGCCGTTGTCGGTGATCTTGATGTTCTCGGGGCAGACCTCGGTGCAGCACTTCGTGATGTTGCAGTACCCGATGCCCGCCTCGTCCTTTGCGAGGGGGATCCGGTCGGCCACATCCTTCGGATGCATGTCGAGGCCGGCGATCCGGATCATGAACCGGGGCCCGTAGAACGCGGGATCCGCGCCTTCCGCCTCCATCTTGTCGTGGTCACGAAGGACGTGGCACACGTTCTGGCACAGGTAGCATTCGATGCATTTGCGGAACTCCTGGATCCGGTCCACGTCCCGCTGCTTCATGTTGAACTCGCCCTTCGCGGCCTCCTCCTTCGTGAGTTTGCCGGGGGTGAAGGGCGTGATCTTCTCGTTCACGCGGTAGTTCCAGGATACATCGGTGACCAGGTCCTTGATCACGGGGAACGTCTTCACGGGTGCCACGTCGACCTGCCCTTCCGGGAGTTCGTCGAGGCGCGTCATGCAGAGGAGGCCGGGCTTCCCGTTGATCTCGGCGCTGCACGACCCGCACTTGCCGGCCTTGCAGTTCCAGCGGCACGCAAGGTCCGTCGCCTGTTCCGCCTGGATGCGGTGGATGGCATCGAGGACGACCATCCCTTCCGTGACTTCGACTTCGTACTCGGCGATGCTGGCGTTGCCGGCGCCGTCGTTGCGCCGGACGCGGAACTTCTTGCGGCTCTTCTCGCCTTGGGCGACTTCGACCTTGTCGCGGCTGATCGCACCGGCCACGGTCACGTCCACGCTCTTCTTCGTACCGCCTGCGGCGGGTTTCGGGGATTCTGCCGGGCTCATGCGCTCGCCTCCTTCTCCTTGGAGGAAATGTCCCCCGATTTCGCTTCGATGATGGCGCGGATGTCATCCGGCCACTGGGGCAGGGGTTCGGTGCCGATGGTGATCTTCCCATCCTCTTTCCGCACCACGCTGTTCCTGTCCCCCCACTTGTCCTGGATGGTTTCCGGGAAGTCGCCGCGCGTGTGGCCGCCCCGGCTCTCCTGCCGTTGCAGCGCGGCAAGGGCGATGGCCTCCGCACAGTTCAGGAGATTCTCGAGGTCCATGGCCACATGCCAGCCCGGGTTGAAGATGCGGGATCCGGGGACCTTCACGTTCTTCGCGCGCTCGCGAAGGGCCTGGATGTCCTTCAGCGACGTCTCGATCTCATCGGGGAACCGGATCATGCCCACGTTGAGGTTCATGGTCTCCTGCAGGGCTTCCATGACCGCGTACGGGTTCTCCCCGGCCTCACGCTCAAGGCAAGCGAGGGACTCGGCGATGGCGGCTTCCGGTTCGCCGTCGGCGATCTTCGGCATCTTCGCGCCCTTTGCGCTGGCGCCGGCGTGTTCGCCGGCGCGGCGGCCGAACACGAGGAGGTCGGTGAGAGAGTTGCCGCCGAGGCGGTTTGCGCCATGGAGGCCCGCGGCGCACTCGCCCGCCGCAAAGAGGCCGGGCACCGTGGTCTCCTGGGTGTCGGCGTGGACACGGATGCCGCCCATGATGTAGTGCATGGTGGGCCCGACTTCCATGGCTTCCTTCGTGATGTCCACGTTCGCGAGTTCCTTGAACTGGTGATACATGGATGGGAGCTTCTTCTTCACGTACTCGGGGTCCCGCCACGAGATGTCGAGATACACGCCGCCCGCGGGGGTGCCGCGCCCGGCCTTGACCTCGGACAGGATGGCGCGAGCAACCACGTCCCGGGTCAGGAGTTCCGGGGGCCGGCGCGCGCTGCGGTCGCCGTCGAGCCACCGCTTCGCCTCCTCCTCGTCATCTGCGTGCTCGCCCTTGAACATCTCCGGCACATACCGGAACATGAAGCGCTCACCCTCGGTGTTCCGGAGGATGCCGCCTTCGCCGCGCACCCCTTCCGTCACGAGGATGCCGCGGACGCTCGGCGGCCAGACCATGCCAGTGGGATGGAATTGCTCGAACTCCATGTCAATGAGGTCCGCGCCGGTTGCGAGGGCGAGGCTGTGGCCGTCGCCCGTGTACTCCCAGCTGTTCGAGGTGACCTTGAAGGACTTCCCCACACCGCCTGTTGCAAGGACGATGCTCTTTGCGCGGAACACGTGGAAGTTCCCGTTCGACCGTTCGTACGCGAGGCAGCCGGAGACCCGGTCCCCGTCCTTGAAGATCTTGCATACCGTGTACTCCATGAACACGTCGATCCCCGTGTGGATCGCCTTGTCCTGGAGGGCGCGGATGAGTTCGAGGCCGGTCCGGTCGCCCACGTGGGCGAGGCGCGGGTACGTGTGGCCGCCGAAGTTCCGCTGGTTGATCCAACCGTCCTTCGTGCGGTCGAAGACGGCGCCCCACATCTCGAGTTCCCGGATGCGGTCCGGGGCTTCCTGCGCGTGGAGCTGCGCCATGCGCCAGTTGTTCAGGAACTTGCCGCCGCGCATGGTGTCGCGGAAGTGGACCTTCCAGTTGTCCCGCTCGTCCACGTTCCGGAGGGCCGCGGCCGCGCCGCCCTCGGCCATCACGGTGTGCGCCTTGCCGAGGAGGGACTTGCAGATGAGGGCGGTCTTCGCACCCTTCGCGCGGGCTTCGATGGCGGCGCGGAGGCCGGCACCGCCGGCCCCGATGACGAGCACGTCGAAGGTGTGGGTCTTGTACGACCGGCTGCCGGACGCCGGCGTGCCGGCGGAGGCTGCCGGGCTCACGCGGGAACCCCCAGGACGGTGGTGGCGCCGGTGGAGGCCACGTACCGGATGTAGAAGTCCGTCGTGGCGACCCAGACGAGGCTCGTCCACGCCCACATCATGTGGCGCCCGTTGAGCTTCGTGACCTTCTGCCAGAGGGAGTACCGGGTGCCGGCGACAGCGTCACATGAGAAGCAGTTGAGCTTGCCGCCGATGAGGTGGCGGAAGCTGTGGCAGCCGAACGTGTACGCACTCAGGAATGTGACATTCAGCAGCATGACGAGGACGCCGAGGCCGAAGTACGTGCCGTTCGGTGTGAACACGGCGCGGATGAGGTCGTACAGGTTGAATGCGAGAACCACGATGGCCGCGTACAGGAAGTAGCGGTGGAGGTTCTGGAAGATGAGGAGTTTCCGCTCACCCTGGTAGTTGCGCTTGCCGGCGCCGACGGACGGGATCGCGCATCCGGCGGGCGTCGCCGCGAAGGACCGGTAGTACGCCTTCCTGTAATAGTAGCAGGTGAACCGGAAGCCGGCCACGAAGGGCAGGATGAGGACGCCCGGATACGTGAGGAATTGACCGACGACGGGGATCGTGGTCAGGATCGACGGCACGAGGCCCGTGAAGTCGGGGTTCGCGAACGGCGTCGCGTAGTGGTAGCTGCCGTTGTCGGCGATGTAGAAGGATCCCTCGAAGACGCGGAAGGTCGCGTAGACGACGAAGGCGGTCAGGACGGCGAAGGTCACGACCGGCTGGACCCACCAGGCGACCCGGCGCTTGAAATCGGAGGGGGCCGCC
>JBFILE010000417.1:0-3551 GCA_041599855.1 Thermoplasmatota archaeon | reverse complement strand
TGGGCGCCATCACCCACGTCGACCACATGGCGAAGGTCCTCGACTACATCGAGACCGGTAAGAACGAAGCGACCCTCGTCACCGGAGGCGAACGCGGCACCGCAGGCGACCTCGCCAAGGGCGCCTTTGTCAAGCCCACGATCTTCACCGATGTGGGCGTGGATTCGACCATCGCCCGCGAAGAGATCTTCGGACCCGTCCTTGCCGTGCAGAAATTCTCGACCGACGAGGAAGCCCTCGAGATCGCAAACGCGACGGAATTCGGCCTGTACTCGGGCGTCTGGACGTCGAACCTGCAGCGCGCACACCGCATGGCTGCCGGCATCCACGCGGGCGCGGTCGCAGTGAACGAGTACCCGGTGACGTTCCCGCAGACGCCGTTCACCGGATTCAAGGCAAGCGGCATCGGCACCGAGCAGGGCCTCACGGCCGTGGACGCGTACACGCGCACCAAGAGCGTGCTCGTGAACCTCGGGTGATCGGGCAGCATTTGCGCCCGGCCCCGCGGCCGTGCCACCAACCCCCGGCATTCGTCTCGACAAGGAGATCGGGGCGCATCCGGCGGAAGGGCGCGCAGCAGGAACCACGGGCAGCGAGCCAACGGGGTGCGCGAGCCTCGGATGCCATGTTCGGTACTGGCGGGGCCCGATCGACCACAGCCACTCTTCGCGGTGCCCCGTGGTTGGCCCTCCGCCTTTGCACAAGCCCGGTACTGCCCGGATTCCCGCGGATGGGGGACCTGAACGGCCCGGCCCTGCCGAGCAGCGTTTCGGGTCAGAACAGTTCCCGGAGCACGAGCGCCCGCAGCACATCGCCGCGATCGAAGCGCAGGTCCCTGAACCGATCCGCCCGCAGGACGTCATCCACGTCCAAGCCGAAGCGATCCACGGTCCGCTCAAGGGCGCGGTTCTCGTTCCGGAGCGCCCGGATCTCCGCCTGTGCCCGGTCGATATTGTCGTCGATCCGTTCCCGGCTGCGACGCGAATCCGTATCCCTGAGGTCCCGCCTCAGGTCGATGATCCGGTCTTCGAGATCCTCGATGCGGTCATCGTTGCGGTCGATGCGGTTCACGACGCGGTCAAGGTCGAAGCGCGACGTCAGGATGCCGAGGCCGCCTACGCCGAACACGGCCGAGCGGTCAATGCGGCGGTCCGCGTCGATGCCGATGCGGGAGAGGGCGCGGTCCAAGGCGCGCCGTTCTTCCTCGCGGGCGTCAATCTCAACGTCAATGCGATCGATACGATCCCGCGCACGTTCCCGGGACCGTGAAGAATCCAGATCGCGGATGTCGTCACGGAGGTTGTCCCGGCGATTCTCCAACCGGTTGATCTCACGGTCCAGATCCTCCACGCGATCGATCCATCGATCCAGCGTGTTGCTCAACCCGGCGGACGCGACAGGCACCGCCCCGGCAACGAGAACGCCACCGAGAAGCAGGCTTGTCATCGTGAAGATGGCGAATGTACGACGCATGATCCGACCCTCCATGTTTCTCGGCGCGCGTCGTGCTTAACTCCTTGTTGGGGTCGAGGCAGAGGAAGAGCAGGGGCCGAGGGCCCGGCCGTGACGACGCACCGTCAGCCCACGCACTCGCGCAGGAGCGGGCGTATCAGCCGGCGACGGCTGTGTCCACGGTGGGACCGCGCCGGCGAGGAGGGGCGGCGTGCCCGCTGTCCGACACGCTCACTGTGGCCCGGGTGGCGTCCGTCAGAGGAAGGGGGCGCCATCGGCCCCTTGCGGGCACCGCCCGGCGCCGCCCGTCACGCCTCAGAGTCCGGCAACGAGGTAGTCCACGTCCGTGAAGGATTGCCCGGCCGGAATCTCGATGCCATCCGGGGTCATGTATGATTTCACAAGCGTCACGACGGATTCGACGCGCACGCTGATCCCGCCGGTCCCGGCCGGGAACCAGACCTCGTCGATCGCCCGGGATTCGACGCCATCGCCCTTGCACTTCGAATAGGCAGGGTCCCAGCGGATGGTGATCGGGGAATCGTCGGCGACGACCTCCGTCTGGTACGGATCGCCGCCCGACCGCCACACGTTCCGCGTGGGCCGATCGTAGTCCCGCACCACAAGCACCGGGGGCCAATCACCGCTCATCGGCCGAAGGGTGAGGGTGCCGCCGGCGAGCGTCGTGATGCCACAGAGTCCACGCACCTCGCCATTCCACCAATGTTCCTTCTCCGCTGTCGCGCCGTTGTTGTATGGCGTACACGGAACCGACGGGTCGGGGTTGCAGACGCTTCCTGCCCAGCCGTCACCGGAGAGATCCTTCCACGCACCGGCGTGTCCCCGGAATCCGAGTTTCACGATGGCGCAGCGGTCCTCGTCCGCGTTGCCTGCGCACCACGGATCCAGGTACTTCCAGCCAAGGTGCGTCCGGAAGAAATCGTAGTTCGAACCGGTCACCTGATCGAACACATCGCCGCCATTGCCCTGCTCTCCGAGGGGGCCGAGGTGCGCGTTCGCCACGTTGCCGAGTCGGACCTCGGGCACCACATCCCCGTAAAGGAGCCAGTTGTCCCGGTGGGCGCTGTAGTCGTTCCCGTACCCGAAGAGGTCCGGGACGCCATCGAAGACGATGGACGGATAGTCATCCTCGGCCGTGTTCGGTTCCTTTGCAACGGGGGAATAGAGGGCGTTGTACGTGGTCACGTATGCGGGGTGGTTCCCGAAATTCGTGCTCTCGGTGACCACGTCCGCCCCCTGGTCAAGGTACGGGGCCACATAGGTGTCCAGTACGTCCTGGACGACCCCCGCATCCGGCGTCGGAACGGCGTTCGCCGCCTGCCACACCGTTTCGATGGGCGCCCAGACCGTCGTCACGGCGCCCATGTAGGCGGAACGGGCCGCGGAGGCGGACGCAAGGTACAGTGACTCGACCGAGGGGTCCACGGCATCATACACGTCCACGTCGATGAGGGCCTCGGGAACCGTGATGTCCCACCCGTTCCCAAGGTCGCGCGCCGGGTTCGCCACGACGACGAACGTGGCCGTCACAAGGAGACCGTCGTCCGTGTAGAGGTTGTCATACCGGTTTCCGGCGCGGTACGACTGGTGCTCCTGGGCGAGTGCCGTGTCGTCATTGAAGCTTCCCTCGTTGCCCGCACGGGCCCCGTTGTGGTAGGCGCTCAGGACGCCGGCGTGACAATCGAACATGGTGCGCGCGTAATCGTCCGGCCCGTACTCGGCACCGCCGGGCCACGAGAACAACGCGTACGTGGGCACCTCCCAGCAGAAGGGCCACACGCGCGTCGCCATCTCGGCAAGCCCACCCCAGTAGGAGTTCGACGGGATCGCCCACCCGATCATGGGCGTCGCCTCGTCCGAGGCCACTCCGCGCCACCGCAATTCGTCCACGGCGCAGGCGGCGCTTCCGCCGTCGGTTGCGCAATGGCGGTCGTGGTTGTCGTCGATGACGCCATCCATATCCTTGTCCGACCACCAACCGTAGCGGGCGTGGTGTCCGTGTTCGCCGGGGATCATGCGGTTGCCCGCGACACCTGCATAGAGGGACATGGGTTGCTCCTCCATCGCTCGATTCACGA
>JBFILE010000416.1:0-3554 GCA_041599855.1 Thermoplasmatota archaeon | reverse complement strand
GTTCGGCCTTGCCGTCAGCACGTTCTCCGGTGCCGTCATGAATGTCGTGGCTGCATTCACCATGCCGAGCAGGGCCGTCATGACCGTTTTTTCGGACTGGCAACTCGTCGTCATATTCGTGGCCCTGTGGAGCCTGCTTTATTACCTGGTCTACCTGTTCACCGGGTCGCGGCGCTGGTTGATCCCGATCACGATCTTCACCGTGGGCGTCTACCTGTATTTCTCGTACCTGATCGCGGATGCGGAAGTGATCGGCGCCGAAATCCGGGGATGGTCCGTGGAAGCCCTTTACCGGACGCCTCTTGCCGGCACATCATTGACGATCGCCATATTCCTCCTCATCGGACCCCACATCGTGGGCGCACTGGCATACTTCAGCCTGTTCTTCCGTGTCGAGGACCCGACCACGCGATACCGGATCGGCCTCGTTGCCATGAGCATTGCCGCGTGGTTCACAACGAGTCTCATCGCATCCCTCGTCGGATTGGCGGAAGCTGACTGGTGGCCCCTCGCGAGCAGGTTGATCTCGCTTGCGGCAACCATCACGATCCTCCTCGCCTACCGACCCCCGAGATGGATCCGCGAACGCTGGGAAATCAAGTCATTGCGGGAAGAGGCCATGGAATCAACCTGAGGACGAGACAGCCCAAGGGCCCTTCGTGGCCCGCGTCCAGCCCCGTCGACCCGGAACCCGGACAGCCCGGAACCGGACAGGAATCTTGACGCCGCACCGGGGCGTTGGGGCCTTGTGGGCCAACTCTCCGGGCGTTTGAAGGAGATCCTCCGCTCCCATGGGGACGACCCCCGCGCGCACGGGTCAACCATCGACCGGATTGCGCGACTGGAATCGGACGGGGAAACCAAGGCGGCACACGCGCTCTTCACCGAAGCGAAGACCTCGGCCGCCCGCGGGCACCTCGCCCGCATCCAGGATTCCCTCGCGCGCCACACTTTCGTCGCCGACCCGCCGAGCCACGACGTGTCCACATGGCCGTTGGATGAGGTCGAGCGCGAGATCCGGCGATTGGGCGCGGCCGCGACAGCCGCGGACGCGATTGCCGAGGCGCTGCAATCGGCCCGATCCCTCCAGGAAGGCCTCGTGGAACGGACCGCAGCGGGCGACTTCGCTGCGTTCACCGCCATCCCGTTGGCCGGGCTTGACGCGAATGCCGAGGCAGCCGAAGCCCTGAGGCGGCGCATGGCCCGGGAAAGCCACGTACAGCAACGCTATCGCATCGTCCGGAATCGCGCCGCGAAGATTTCGGCCCGCCCGCTGGCGGTGCCTGACTTGTCGACCGCAGCGCTCCCGGACCCGGATGCCGCAAGCCGGGTGCTTGACGACCTTGAAGGGCAACTGGCCGATGCGGAGCGGGTGGACGGTGCCCTTCGTGCCGTGGAGCGCGTACTCCTGGACGCCGCGGTCCGCGAGCACGCCCGGAAGGATCGCCGCCGCATCCTTGCGGCGGCCGCGGCGGCCTCGCTCACGGGGCCCGTGGCTGACGCCGTGGAGCGGTTGCGGGAACTTGCCGCTGAGGCCGAGGTTGTGCGGGTCGATGCGGCCGCCTTCGCCACCAAGCGCTCACGGGCACGCAAGCGGGGCGCGGTTGCCCCGAAGCCGGATCGGGACTCCGGGGACATGCAGGACTACTACCTTTGATACGGGTGCCGTGTCAGTTGACGATGGCCTTCGCGCTTTCACGCTTCGACACGGCTTTGCGCAACGCATCCACACGGCGGATGAACTCCGGCCGGAGCCGCTGGAACGTGTGCGCCTGATCCTGTATGAGTACATGGGCGCCCTGCAGGTCGGATGCCTTCGTCTCGTGGACGAAGTGAAGAAAACGCCCCATGCCAAGGGCTCCGAGCGCATGGAGCAGGCTCTCCCGATCGATGCCGTCCGGTTCGACGATGACCCACGCTGCGATGGCGTACACCATGCGCGCCCAGTCGGTCGCTTCGAGACCTCCCTCCAACGAGGCTTCGAGTTTCAGCCAGAGGTCCTGGGGAAGGACGGCCTTCAGGACCTCACCATACTGGTCCGCGCCTTCCACGAATATCTCGTGGATCGTGTCCTCATTGATCGTTGTGGGTGCGGGGAAGCGATCGTAGTACGAGACCACGTTCTCGGACAGGAGGATCGGCGCCTTGTACGCGGGCGCACGCCAGTGGTCCTCGTATTTCGCCACTTCCGAGAGCAGGGTTCCGACGACTTCGAGATACATGCGCGACAACGTCTTCCTGGGGTCCGTGTAGCCGGTCGTGGACGCATGGACCTTGATGCCGAGGGGAGCCTCCATCGTCCGGTATCCTTCGGCGATCGCGCTTGTCGTGATGAAAATGTCGATCCCGAAGTGCGGGGGCATGTCGTCCTGTTCGAGGAGGTGCCGGTAGAAGTCCCGTGACAATCCGTAATCGCCGCCGATCGGTTGCCGCACGGACGAACCGTACAGGGCGGCCGTCAGCGGGTAACAAAGATGATTCGTGATGACGCCATCCCATTTGTCGCGAAGGTAGTACGGCACCGTGAGGTCGGTGAGGCCGTGGAGGATGGGACGCAGCAGGTTGTCCACCCAGATGGGACGGATGCTCACGAGGTCACCGTCCACGAAGGCGCACGCGTGTGCATCCACACGGTTGGCGATGTCGAGGATGGTGCGGATGCCGTTCCCTTTCCCGGGACCGCCGTTCTGCTGGACGACGATCTTTCGGATGCCTCGCGGCGTCGGAAAGAAATTCGCGAGGGCCACCGTGTCATCGGTACTGGCGCCGTCACAGACGACGACGAGAGATTTCATGGCCGGAAAATGGGCCTGTAGGCCCTCGCACACAACGTTGAGCACGTGGATGATGGTGTTGTGGACGTCCTTCGTGTTGATGCCGATGACCAGGTCGTACGGTCCGTCGTCGAGGACGTCCTGATGCGCCAGGATATGATCCTCCCGCAGGCCACGACGGTCCGCGCGCCCAGCGCCTCCGTTCCTGACTGGCGATTCCTCGATCCGGCGGCCCCGGGTGGCGGGTTCATGATTCTCGATGATAAGCGGACACTCCCTCAAACGGTGGCAATCACACCGGGGCCCCGTCATTCCGGCATAACGATTGAGGGTCGGTTCTCGATGAGTCCGGCGAGGAGGGGTCACCCGGCTGCGGTGGAGGCTACGGCTTCTCGATCCGCGCGGCGCATGCCTTCAACTCGGTGATGCCGCACTCCGGGTCGACGGCGTCGTTCGTCAAGCGGTTCGCGGGCGATTCCGCGTAGTGGAACGGCATCCATGCGACTCCTTCGCGGATGCCTCCCACGTGGGCTTCGACTTCGAGGACCCCGCGACGCGTGCGGACGCGCACGGTGTCGTGGTCCGCAATGCCCCACCTGGACGCGTCCGCCTCGTTGAGTTGGACGAAACAGCGCGGCTCCCCGCGTTCCATGCGGGTCCGGCGCGTCATGGTGCCGGCATTGTACTGGAAGAATCCGCGCCCCGTCGTAAGGAGCACGGGGTACTGGTCATCCGGTTCCTCATCGGGATGGCCGCGGCCCACGGGCACAAAGCGCGCGC
>JBFILE010000415.1:0-3564 GCA_041599855.1 Thermoplasmatota archaeon | reverse complement strand
GCGGGCGCCACGGGCGGACGTGTGCGCATCGAGGGGCGGGGAGCCGAGCGTCAAGGGGCGGGCGGGTGCGCGGACCGATGCGAACAGCACGGTGGCACCCCGGAGTGGAAACCGTCATCCGGTGCGCGATGACCCGGACGGTGCCCGAGACAACACGCCCTGCCGCCTTCCCGCCCGAGCCTTGTGCGAACCCCGTGTGGGGCGGCATCCCGTCGGATCCGTCCGACCAGGATCAGGATCCGGGTTCATTCACGGCGACCTTGACACGACCGGTGGCTTCCACAACACAGGCCGTGTCCAGATCGGGGAAGTTCGATTCCATGTCCGCTGCGATGTGGATGGCGACCGCCCGCAGACCGTCCTTCGAGGGGGCGCCGCGGAAGGAAGCGGAGAAGGGCCCCGCCGGCGCGAACGGGGTCGCCCACGCCACCGTGCCGACCGTGGGGTTCGCGGTGTCCTCCTGCCCGTTCGAGAAGCGGACTTCGCGGGTGTGGGCGAGGCCCGTCGGATCGTCGAGGGCGATGAGCTGGATGCCGGCGAGGGTCGCCTCGGCCGCCACATCAACACCGGGCCCTTGGGCGGGGTGCACGGTGCGGTTCGGGATGACCTCGTTGTGGACGCGGTCGCGCGTGTTCACGGCGACCGGGTCCGCAACGGTTGCGTTCAGGATGGCGGCGCCGGCACCGGAGGCCGTGATCGGGAGCGCGTCCATGGGCGCCCGGCTCGTGCGGATCGTGTACTTCACGGGCAGGTCCGCCGCAAACAGCATGACGACCTCGGTCGAGGGCACGTCCGAGCGGGCGACGCGGGCCAGTTGGACGGGGGCTTCGATGGCGGCCACGTCCCCGACAACGAGGTGGGGCTCGTCGAGGGCGTCCGCACCGGGCGCCCGCAGCATGGGCGGCTGGAAGAACGCGAACGCGGTCTCGACATGCCGGTCCTCGAAGCGCATGAGTTCGAGTTCCAGCGTAATCTCGTAGTCGAGTTCGTTCACGGCGCGGTCGAGGGGAATCCGGTACATGACCCAGCCGGCACGCGGCAGGATGCCGGTGGCGAGGATGTCGAAGGCAGCGGGGTCAAGGGGGGCCGGGACACCGGTCGCGGACGCCGGGTTCGCGCCATCGGTCCCGGCAAGGGCCAACGGGTACCCGGCGGATGTGGCGTCGGTGGCGCCCGATGCGTCGGATGGGGACGCGGCCATGTCCGCAGCGCGGGTGTCGCCGGACGGCGAGAAGAGGTCCACGGCGCTGATGCAGCCAGGCGTCGAAACCAACGCGATCAGGGCGAGGGCGGAAAGGGTTCGAAGGGCGCGTCGGGAGGCGTGGCGGGGGGTCGATGAGAGCAACATCATGAACGATGGGGCCTTCGAACGCATCTTAAAGAGATTGGTCGTTTGGGCTAGCGTTCTACGGACCTTCGCCCGGTCCGTCCACCACGTGGAGGGTCATGCGGTGACCGTCCCGACGGGCATCGACAAGGCCGCGGTCGACGAGGCGTTTCACCGTCATGTGGGCAGTGGGTGCGGACACACCAAGGCGCCGCGCAAGTTCCGCCACATGGAGCCCGGGTGCGTCTTCGAGGACCGCGAGCACACGCGCCTCGCTGCCGCCATCGAGGCGGATGGCGCTGCCGCGAAGGTCCACGGGCGCCGCGTGCCCGGCAGGGAAGAATCGGGCGGAACGTCCGGTGTCCACGCGCGTCACGAACCCTTCGCGCACGAGGACGCCGAGGTGATGCATCGCTGTCGTCTTTCCGATGGCGAGGGACTCCTTGACGTCGTTCTGGGATGCGCCGGGTCTCGTGTCGAGGAGCGCCATGATCTCCGCGCGTTTCGGGTGGTCGATGACAGCGTGGCCGAGGATGCGGGAAAAGAATCCCGCGGCTAGGGACGAGAATCGGATGAGCGGACCGATGCCCCAGAGGAGAATGAGAGCGAGGATGCTGGTGGACCAGTAGATGCCTTCGGGGATTGCGACGGCCACCGAGGCGATGATGCTGTAGTTCGGACGGGAATCTCCGGGAAGCAGGAGGGCTTCCGAAATGATGCGGATGCCGTCGCTTGATGACTGCTCGAAGGGTTCGGAGGTCCATGTGTGTTCAAGGATCCTCCCGGTCGGAACTTCCAATCGCCACGTTTCGTGCAGTCCAGCGACGTCGGGGTGGTCCATCTGGATCACGTAGGTCGAACTGGTTTCGATGCCACTTTCGAACCGCTCCGCCACGAGATAATGGACGGCGTGGACCCGAGTCACCTCCGTGATCCGGGTATCGTTGGCCAGGTCGATTGCACCCGTCATCGTCAGGCCCGCGATCTCCGGTATCGCGCGGCTGGCGTTGCGCCATCCGTCACTGATCTCGGTCTCGATGAATGGATCCGGAAGGAATTCCTGGTAGATGGGGTGCGGCCGCATTCCGATCCCGCATTGATCCATGTACGCCGCCTGGAACGCATGACTCCTGGTCGATGTCGCCAGCTCGAAGCGCCAGATGGGTCCGGTCACGGCTTCGTTCATGCACGTGCCGGGCGAGGCATGGTAGCTGGCCGACATGACAACGCCCTGATCCGGCACGTCGGTCTGGGACGTTCGCCACCAGTCCACGAAGTCCTGGTTGTCCGGATTCATTGCCGCGGTTTCCATGGCATCATTGAAACTGAACGCGATGCGAGGGTCGTGGCTCAACATCGACCAACCCGCACCCATTCCAAGGTACGGATCCCGAATCGTCGTGATCGGGATGGGCGTGTCCTCGGGGTCCAACAGGTCGGTGCCGTCGCCGGGAGCCAGGTGGACCAACTCCATGCGGTACCCGGTACGCGCCGGTTCGGGCGCATCGGCGATCGAGGCATTTTCCGCAGGCCACAGTGCCCAGAACACCGGAAAGGCGACGTCCGGTGCAAAGCCCAGTTCGAAGGATCGTCCATCGCTGTGCAGGGTGCCGAAGAACCGCGCGGGACCCGCGGCCCATTCCCGAACGCCGAGATCGTCAAGGGTGCCATTCGATGCCGGTGAACAAAGATCGTTGAACGGGAGCCCGGGAATCGCGTCGAGCGGTTGCCCCTGCCATCCGGCGCGGATCAGGCATGTGTTGTAGGACGGCCCGGTCACGTAGCTCCGGACGAAGCTGTCGTAGCGGACGGCGTCCTGGGTGACGGTCCCCCGGACTTCAGTGGTTTGCACGTTTCTTCCGACCTCGTCACGGAATTCCACAACTTCGTTCGTGTCCTCCCGGACGGCGATGGTTTCCCCGGCCCGGAAGTGCAAGGTCCGGTTCCCGAGCAGGGTTTCGACGCGCACCCGGTCCGTCGGGACTTCCTGGCCGAGGGAGTTGGCGATGCGATCATGGCCATCGAACCGGATCCTCACGAAGAACTCCTGTGGGCTCGTTCCGGGTTCCTGGTCGAGGTCAAGGTAGCTTCCGCGATAAACGACTTCGTCACCTTGCCGAGGCATGCCGATGCGCAGGGCGAGTGATTCCTGGATCGTATCGCTGGCAAGCACCATGCCCATCCCGGATCCCAGAAGCATGGGTAGAGCGAAGGCGGCGAAGATGATCCGATCTCGT
>JBFILE010000414.1:0-3570 GCA_041599855.1 Thermoplasmatota archaeon | reverse complement strand
CTCTACGATGACGGCACGCGGGGCGACCGCCTGGCTGGAGACGGCATCTATTCGTCCCACGCGTACATCAGTGAAACCGCGGGCCTCGATTTCGGCGTCTACCCCTACACCATCACGGCGCGGGACGTGAATGGCGTGGTCCGGACGTCCCTCGGCGACATCCGGATATCGCCCTTTGACATTCTCCCATCCGGTGGCGTGAAGACCTTCTGCACGGCTCCCGTGACCCTGAAGATCATCGGCGTGGACATCACCATGGGCAGGAACGGGCCGCGGATCCCCGTCTACGCGAGTTTCACCCGGGACAACGGAACCACCCTCGACCCGCTTTTCGGTGGAGGTGCAGTGAGTGCCGGGATGAACGTTTCGAAGGCCGTGGTCAAGGGCGACATCCTCGGACTCAAGGGACACGCGATCTACCCGTCGGGTGGGTTCAACCACTACTACTTCTCGTACACAAGTGACCCGCACGTCCGGGTCCTTGAACACGGCGATGCCGTCCCGGACGTGCCCGCCTTCGGGAATCAGACGGGAGTCAGCGCGTACCTTGCCCCCTACGTGAATCCGATCACCGACACCATCCGCCTTGACGTGAATCAGGTGATCTACCTCTACGAGTTCAACCCGAGTCTCACCTCGACAGCAGCCGACTACCAGGACCTCGTTGTCCTCATGACGTTCCCGGTGGACGGCTGCAACCTGTGAGGGGTCACCACGCACGCCGGGCGGCGAAGAGACGCGAGGTTTCGTCCCCGCTGCCCCCCTGCAAGGGTGGGGGGGGTGATCGGAAGCGGGTTCCCCGGGCACGCTGCCCGGCGCAGGCGGGGATCGGCGGCGGGGATTCGTTTCCCGGTCCCCCCGGGTGGCCTACCGCCCGAGGGGGTGGGCTGCCGCCATTTTTCCCCTCGAAGGGATCCTTCCCTGGACTCCCTCCTGACTGGACCCGGCCGAAGGGGCACGCTGCATGCGTTGGATGCCAGCCCGGTGGACGGTGGCTCACGCGAGAGCTCATGATCCGGCCTTCGTCCGCTGCACCATAAGCCGCTTCCGCCGACTGCACCATGAGGGGCTGGCATGCGAGCCCCGCCCCGCGTCATCCTTCACGCAACCGGGGACAAGGTCCGGATCCCCACCGGCAGCACATCGCTTGACGATGCGCTCGGTGGCGGGCTGCGCCCCGGACATCTCGTCCTTGTGGAAGGGGACGCAGGAGCCGGAGCCACGGAGTTCGCCCACGCCATCCTGCAGAAGGCGGCAGCGCGCGAGGACGCGGGCAAGGTCCGGTTCGCAAGCGCCCTCCGGGCTCCGGAGCGGATCCTGCGCGAGATCGCAGATGTCTTCGAAGGCGAGGAATCCCTGCCGGCGATCGACGTCACCGCCCTGAGGGGGCGCAGCGTGGAAGCGGACTGTGTGAACGCCCTTGCCGACTTCGATCCCGCTGACTGTCTTGTCCTTGAATCGGCCGCCGCGCTGAGCCGCGCGCGCAGCGCGGACGTCATCCCGCTCATCCAGACCGTGGGAGACATCACCGCGCGCATCGGCAGCATCGTGATCATCCTCCATGCCCGAGGCAGCCTACCCCGGGAAGTCGAGGCGAACCTCCACGACGTGGCCGATGCCGTCTTCGCCTTCCGATGGATCGAGAGCGGCCCCTCCCGGCGCATGGTCCTCGAGATCCCGAAGTACCGCGGCATCGTCCCGATCCTGGAGAAGGAGCAGGTGCCCGTCTTCGAGGTCGCCCTCCAGCGGGGGTCGGCCATCGTCATCTCCCGGGTCAAGAGCGTGCTGTGATCAACCTGGGCCTTGCGGTCGAACGCAGGGGGCGGTTCCGCACCGATCGTCGGATGCAGGGTGCTGCGAGGGTCTCACCCGTGCCGACGCGCCGGCCTTCGCTTCACGCATCGATCGCGCGCTGCGACGGCGCATCGAGCACGGCATCCAGGGCACGCGTCACGTCCGCGATGAGATCCTCGGAATCCTCGACACCGCACGCAAGCCGCACCGTGCCGGGCGTGATGCCCATGCGCGAGAGGTCCGCTTCCACGATGTTGCGGTGGCTCGTGAACACCGGCACGGACACGAGGCTTTCGAGACCACCGAGGCTCGGCGCGTTCCGGAACAGGGACAAGGCATCCGCGAAGGCCCGCGCGGACGTCTCTCCGCCGTCCAGGTCCACCGAGAGGACGCCGCCGAACCCGCCCGGCATCTGCTGCCGCGCAAGGGCATGCTGGGGGTGGGAGGGGAGGCCCGGGTAATGGACGCGGGCAACGCCGGGCATCTTGGCAAGATGCCTGGCAAGGGCCATGGCGTTCCGGTTGTGGCGCTCCATGCGGAGAGGAAGGGTCTTGACGCCGCGCTCAAGGAGGAACGCCGCGTGGGGGTCCAGGATGCCGCCGTGGACCTTGAGGAAGGGACGCAGGCGATCGATCAGGGCGCGGGAACCCGTGATGGCGCCCGCGAGCACGTCGCTGTGGCCCGCGAGGTATTTTGTTGCGCTGTGGAGGACGAGGTCCACGCCGAGGGCGTGGGGCCGCGTGTTGAAGGGCGAGGCAAAGGTGCTGTCCACGGCGCTCACCACGCCATGGTCGCGGGCAGCCCGTGCCGCTGCCGCAAGGTCGGTGAGCCGCAGGGTGGGATTCGTCGGCGTCTCCAGGTACACGAGGTCCGCAGGTCCGTCGGCAAGCGCGCGCCCCACACCTTCGGCGTCCGTCGTGTCCACCACGTCCACGGTCACGCCGAACCGTTCCTTCATGAACCGCATGAGGTGGTACGTGTTCCCGTAGAGATCGGATACCGTGACAATGCGTCCGCCCGAAGGCACGAGGCCGAGGACCACCGTGCTGATGGCGGCCATGCCGCTCGCGGTGACGAGACCATCCTCGCACCCTTCAAGGTCCGCGATGCGGACCGCAGCGGCCCGCTGCGATGGGTTCCCGTTCCTCGTGTAGAATCGATCCGGGTCCGCTCGGCCGTCCTGCATGGCGAGGATGCCTTCCGTGTCCCGCGCCGCGAACGTGCTCGTCTGGTACACGGGAGTGACGATGGGGCCTTCCCCCGGTTCCCCGGTCCCGTGGACGCTTCTCGTGGACCAGCCTTGCGCGTGGCGCTCCTCGCTCATGGGCCCCCCGAACCCGGTTCGCCCTCATCAAGGCTGCACCCGGCCGGAGCCCCGTCGGGTGCGCCCCGTTCGATCCGGTCCCTTCGGGAACCATGGGATGAACGCATTCGTGGACGCGACGTATTCCTCGTATCCCGGTTTCGTTTGCCGAAGATCCTTCTCCAGCATGGCCACGCCGCTCACTTTCAGCAGATGGAATGTCATGAGGAGGGGCCCGGGGAAGGTCCACCATGCGCCCGCGCCCACCGCCACCAACCAGATGCCCCACCATGCGGTCGCATCCCCGAAGTAGTTCGGGTGCCTCGTGAAGCGCCAGAGACCGGTTGTCAGGAGCCGGCCCCTGTTCGCCGCCTCCTCCTTGAATCGCGCAAGCTGCCAATCGCCAACCGTCTCGAACACGAACCCGACGGCCCACACGGGGATTGCGAGGATATCCACCATGCCGATCGGGG
>JBFILE010000413.1:0-3576 GCA_041599855.1 Thermoplasmatota archaeon | reverse complement strand
GTTCGCGAGCTTCTTCCGGCGATTCGTGAACGCCGCCATGGCGACTCGTTTCACGAGGGGCAGGTGGCGGTCGTCCATCACCTCGAAGGGGGGTGGGCGCGGCGTGAGGCGCACGACGCCGCTTGTGACCTGCGGCTTGGGATGGAATGCGCCTGCGGGCACCCGTTCGAGGAGTTCCACGTCCGCGGCGAGTCCGCACCCCACCGTGAGGCGCCCGTAGGTCTTGGATCCGACGGGCGCGACGAGGCGTTCTGCGAATTCCAGTTGGACGAGGAGGACACTCGTCCGCCATCCCGGGTGGTCGAGGAGGCGGAACAGCACGGGGGACGATACCTGGTACGGGAGGTTCGACACCTGCAGGTCGAAGGTGGGCCACGGGACCTTGACGGCGTCCCCGCGGACGACGGTCACGTTCTCCGGCATGTCGTGTTCGAGGCGGCTTGCGAGGCGGGCGTCGAGTTCGATGGCCGTGACGGAGAGGGCCTGCTCGGCGAGACGCCTTGTCATCGTGCCGGGGCCGGGACCGATCTCAAGGACCCGGTCCTCGGGCGTGATGCCTGCGGCGTCCACGATGCGTCCCATGACGCGCGTGTCCGTGAGGAAGTGCTGGCCGAGGGATTTTCGGCTCTCGGGCAGGCTCACGGGAGGGGCCTCCGGAAGGATGGTTGACGAGCCAGCACGATGCGGGGCCCGGCGGCATGAAAACGGGCTTCCTCAAGGCAGGGCCCGGAGGGGTGGGAACGGGCCTGCACGAGGCAGGGCCCGGGGACGGGTACGCGTGCCGTCGAATCAGCGGTGCCGGTGGCCATGGCCGTGGTGTTCCCGTTCAGGGGCCGCCGGTTGCACGAAGAGATGGTATTTCTCGTTCGCGTTGGTGAGCTCCTGCTCGATGCGGTGCGCGATGAGCTTCTCCGGCTGGTGGAGGGGTTTCACGCGCGTGTCCATCTCGTGGAACGTCTTGAAGAGGCCTTTCTTGCGCTCCTCGAGGATGGCCCACATGAGCTTCTTCCCGAGGCCGGGAAGGAGTTCGAGCATGTGCATGCGCGTCGTGACGGGGCCGGCGTCGTTGTAGAACTTCAGGAAGCGTTCCTCCTGGTTCTTCACCATCATCTCCAGGACGTAGTGGAGTTCGCTCTGCGCGGCGTGGGTCATCTGGTCGTAGCCGATGCGACCGCGGACGTGGGCGACGGGGGAGTCGACGGGGCGTTCCCGGCGGATGTCGACGCGGTCACCCACGAGGAGTGAGGATTCGGCGCGAGGCACAAGCTCGAGGAGAACGAAATTCCTGTCCCCGACCGCGTAGGCGACCGGGTCCTTGCTTCGCGGATTGTCCGGCCGACCCTGCGGCAGGTAATCCAGGATGAACGCAAACTCCTCCATGTGGTGACCTCAGTTCGTACGACTGATCCGATGGGCTGATTCGACGCACCGCTATAAGGTTTCGACGGACGGCACCGTGACGGCGCGCCCTTCCTTTCCGCTTTTTCCGGGTCGGTTCAGAGGATGTAGCCCTGAACAAGCTCTATAATCCTGTCGATCTCAGCCTCTTCGAGGCCGAGGCGGTCCTTGGCGAAGATGGCGCGGACGTCGTCCTGGTGCATGGGGGCGAGGTCCACGATCTTCCAGCGCTGCGCGTCGCTCAGGCGCTCCATCTCCATGAGGTCCTTGAAGAGCTTCTCGGTGGTTTCCACGTCGAGGCGGGCGAAGGTCACGCCTTGTTCAAGGGCGAGCTTCTGCTCGTACGTGAGTTCGCCGCGCTCTTCCTGTTCGCGCTCGAGGAGCGCCTTGACCTGGGCCATGGGGATGGGGCGGACGACCGGTTCCGGCTCCTCGACGTGCCTCATGGGTACTCACTCCGCCTTCGCTTCGGAATGGATGAGTTTCAAGTGCTCGGGGCGGGCAAGGATGAGCTTGCGCTTGCCGCCGACCTTGATGTTGACTTCGTATGCGTTGCCGCGGCGTGCGTTCACGGTGCCGGTCCACCCGTGGAAGCGGGGGTGGGGTTGTCCGGCGTGGACGGCGGGGTTCAGGACGATGGCGACGGTGGTTCCCTCGTCGAAGGTGCGCAGGGCGTGCGTGACCGGGGGCATGCCTCGGTCGCGGCGGTCCTTCTGGAGCTTGTAGCGGGTCTTCGAACGGAATCCTCGTGATCGGGTTGCCATGTCTTGATCCTCCTGGAAATCGATTGTTGGGGGCGAATCGCACGACCTTGCGTCGCGGTTCGCGGTGCCGACGGTGCCCGCTTCATGCCACCCGCCTGAGTTCCCCCGATCAGTTCGGGGTCACGGGCGCGGGGTCATCGTACTCGACCCTGAGGATGTCGAGCGCTTCGACGCTTGCTGCGACGCCCAGGAGGGCGGCGAGGTTCGGGTCGGTGCGGCCTTCATCCCCGTGGATGAGTTCCTTGATGTAGAGGCCGGCGTCGCCAACGACCATGATGGTCGCGGTTTCGGCGTCGTGGGCTTCCACCTGGATGTCGTGGACGTGGCGATTCCTCACCAGGTCCGCGCGTCGATGACCGACGCGAACGGGCGTTCGCTGGGCCACGGCGGCGCCCCGCAATGCAAGAACCGCTTTATTAAGGTTGTCCGCGGGGACGGCTTCCGCGAATCGGACTTCGGCGCGGTAGGTCTTGTTCCCGCGGTGCTCCTTCACGTCGCGGACTTCCTTTTTCTCGGCGAAGCGGAGGCCTTCGATCTCGACGCGGCCGATGCCGGAGGCGTTGACGGCGGCTTCGATGGCTTTCGGGTCGACCGTGCGGATGCGGGGGTCCTTGATTTCGAGGACGAAGGGGCGGCCGGTGCCGATGCAGCGGGCGTCGACGTCTTCGCGCCCTGCTCCATGGAAGGCGGCTTCGGTGCCGCGGGTGACTTCGAGGGCGGGGGTCTGGACGATTTCCTGGACGCTGGTCTGGTACATCTTGCCGGTGCCGTCGCAGCGTTCGCAGCCGCGGCCGCGGCATCGGCGGCAGGGCCAGACGGTCTGGGGGATGCCGCGTTCCAGCTTCCTGTAGCGGCCGAAGAACATGAGCCCGCCGTGCTGGAGTTCGGTGACGTCGTACCGGGTGTCGACGATGACGGCGATGTGCGGGTTCTTGAAGTCGACCTTGGTGTCGGGCCAGCGGGCGTTGACGCGTTTCCCGACTTCGCGGTTGAGGGAGGTGTTGGCGGCTTCCCATTCGCCGTCCGGGATCCCGACTTCGGCGCGGAGCGCGACTTCGCGGGCGGTGACTTCCTCGTCGATGCGGGTGCCGACGAGGAAGGTATGGAATTCAAAGGGTTCGATGGCTTCTGCCGCCACCTCGGCGAGGCTGTCGGGTTCGTTGAAGAGGCCGTCGCAGATGTCGCAGTCGTCGGGGTCGACCGCTTCGGCGGCTCCCATTGCGGTGCGGACGATGGCGCCGCGTTCGTCGTTCCCGAAGCCGGTTTCGATCCGTGCGACGAGCCGGCCGAGGCAGTGGTCGCAGATGGCGTGCGCGTCGCGGGCCTTCGCGAGGCGGGCGATGCGTTCCGGGTCGAGGAGGGGCCGGGTCACGGGCCGCGGGAGAACCGAACTGCCTGATAAAGGCCGCTCCCG
>JBFILE010000412.1:0-3583 GCA_041599855.1 Thermoplasmatota archaeon | reverse complement strand
GGGTGCCACCGGGCCGCGCAACGCGTGGCGAGGTTGGGGGGGGGCTGGTGGGGGCCCCAACAGTCTCACCCACCCCTCGCGACCCGAGCGACCGCATGCGAACCACGCCCTTGCGTGGTCGTGTGATGGCCGCGGCGATGGCGGAAGTGGCGATGACGTTGGTGGCGCTGCATGGGGTGGTCGCGGCGCTGGAGGGGATGGGTTGGTGGCGGTGCAGGTGGTGGTCGCGATGGCGGTGGAGATCGGGCTGACCTCCGTGCCATGTCACCCGAATCGTCAGAGGGGTCGCCTCCCAGGGGAGACGGAGCGGGTGGCGGGGTAGGGGGGGCCGTGGTCGCGGCGGAGGCCCGACTTCCGCCCCGCCGCGGCCTGCCCGACGTCGTCAAGCCCACCCATCCCGGGACGACACGCCTTGCGGCATGCTGCCTCCCGGATCCGTAGCGCCGTCGCCTATCTCACGTTGTGGACCGTGAAGATCCAGCGCGTCTCAAGGTTCGCGAAGGGGCTCTTGCTCTCCCCGTACAGGCGGAAGCCGTTCGCGGTGGAATCCCGGATCTCATACTGGACATCGGGGGTTTCGCCGGCGAAGGTGTCCTTGTCGGCCACGTCGAAGGTGACGGTGATGTTGCCGTTTGCGACGCCGCCCACGACCGCCCGGTCCTGCAGGTACGACAGGGGCCGGTCGCCGAGGTACGTGAAGCGCGTGCCTTCCGCAGGCGGGACCCACTCGTAGTTGATGGACGCGTTCGTGATGCTCGTGACCCGCGTCGTCCAGTCGGCACCGACGAGCGTTGTGGGGGTGCGGGCGAGTGGATTGCCCACTACCGCGCGCTCCCGCAGGGTGACATTCCGGTTGCCGTCC
This sequence comes from Thermoplasmatota archaeon, assembly GCA_041599855.1. Lineage (GTDB taxonomy): Archaea > Thermoplasmatota > SW-10-69-26 > JACQPN01 > JAJPHT01 > JBFILE01. The sequence continues at coordinate 2,721 of JBFILE010000412.1, read as the reverse complement.
AGTTCCATGAGGTAGGTGACGTCGCCACTCTGGTCCGGGATTGTGATCTGGGACCCGTCGGCGATCTCGACGTTGGTGCCTTCGCGGTTGATGAAATCCTGGAGGAGGGACCGGTTCGTCTCGATCACGTTGCGGCGCATGCTGTTCTCGACGGGGACCCCGATGCTGTTCGCGTACACCCGATCAAGGGTCACCGTGTTCCGCCAGATGGCATTCGGGGGAACGGTCACGGAACGCATTTCGCCGGCGGTCGCATTGTCGAGGTCATTGAAGGCCACGTCGAACGGCGGACCGAGGGGATACTGGATCTCGAGGCTGCCGTACTTCTGGGGGGCCTGGAATTCGGAGTGGCGCCCGAAGGCTCCGGTGCCGTAGGCGTCCACGGTGGTGAGGATGACGTCCTGTCCGGATCGGGCCGTGACGCTCACGTTCACGAGCTTGCCGGAGGTGACGTCGCCCACGCCGCCGGCCAGCACCCGGAGGTTCACCAGGGTCTTGGCTTGTTCACCTTCGGCGGAGGTCGGGACGAGGCGGAGGCGATGGACGCCGGGGGCCATGCCGGCGGCAATGTCCGCGGTCATGAACCTGCCCGCGCTCTCGCCGGGGGCGAGGGTCAGGGTGAGCGGAGCACTGGGCGTGATGCCTTCCGGCCCTTCAAGGGTGACCGTGAGGTCGAGCGGTTCCGGCCCGTCGTTGACGGCTGTGAACGCCACGTCGATGGAGTGGCCGGGGGTCGCGGTGATCACCGGGTTGACGGCGGTGACGGTCGCGGGGGCATCGCCGCCAACGAACGACAATCCGTACAGGGCGCCGGCACTGATGATCGCGAAGATCGCGAATCCGGCAATGACGGTGCCGGCCGAGACGGGGATCTTCGCCATGTGCGGCGGAGGTACGGCGGGGGCTTGGGCCAAGGAATGTCACCTCATTTCGGGGCTCCGTCGCCTCGCGCGGGGATCGCGGGGGTGCGGCGAGCGGACCCGGGGATTGCGCCCGTCAGCAGCCCGCCGCCTAAAACGTTTTCCCAACGACGCGCGCGCGTCCCCGATTTCGCCGGGTTTCAGCCATCGCGAGCGGCCCCGCTGCGGCGGTCATCACCGACGGAACCGCCGGCCCGGAATCCGTCACGACGGCAACCGCCCGGCGACGCCCGACCCTGCGGCAATCGCCCGGTATCGGACCTTGGCGCTGTGGCGACGTGGCCCGCGCATCATTTCGCGACCAAGGCATTTTCCATCACGGTGAGCAGCGCGCGATCCGCGTCGATCTCGCACTCCACCCCGAAGGGCAGGGTCACGAGTTGGCGCCCGTGGCCTGCCGCAAGGCCGTGGATGACGGGTTTCCCGATGTCGCCCATGACCTCCTGCACGACCTCATCGACGCTGTGGTTCTGGACGTCGTCCCCGGGAAGCATCTGGACGAATTCGCCAAGGACGATTCCGGCGGCATCATCGAGTTTCCCTGCAAGCTTGAGTTGGGTCAGGAACGTGTCGATGGTGAACGGGGGTTCCCGCCAATCCTCGAGGAGGAGGATTCGGCCGCGCGTGTCGATCTCGAAGGGCGTGCCCAGTGTCGCGCAGACGAGGGACAGGTTGCCGCCCACGAGGGGGCCGCGTGCCCGGCCCGGGCTGACGGTCTGGACGATGCGGCCGTCATCCGGGTTCAGGATCGGGCCCAGTGGCTCCGTCATGGTGAGTGCGCGGCGGAAGTGCTCGCGCGTGAACGTGGTGAAGTACTCGTCGCGTCCCGTGCTCCCCATGGGGCCGTGGAAGGTGACGAGTCCGGCGCGTTGGCCGATGGCGATGTGGAGGGCGGTGACATCGCTGAATCCGACGAGCGGTTTCGGATTCGCCCGGATCGTATCGTAGTCGAGGTGGGGGAGGAGTCGCAGGGTCCCGTACCCGCCGGCGGCGCAGACGATGGCGTCCACATCCGGGTCGCGGAAGGCGTCCATGAGGGAGTCGCCGCGCTCGGTGTCGGTACCCGCGAGGTAGCCCCTTGCGCGGAGGTTCCGGATGAGTGGCCCGTATTCGACCTCGAAACCGAGTTCGCGCACGCGGCGCCCGGCACGCTGGATCTCGTAGGGGTCGGGCGGGGATGCGGGCGCGACGAACCGGACGCGGTCACCGGGGCGCAGGGCGCGGGCTTTCAACATGGGGATGGATGCGGGGAGCGGGGTTTTGGTTCATAGAATGCTTGGCTTTTCGTTGGCCCCCTGGGCCGGAACCGGTGCCTGCGCCGGGTCGGCATCAACGGACGGGCTGCGCTGGGCGTGCACCCACTTCCCGGGTTGCGCACCCGGTGCCGCCCGGGACCCGTGGGATTGGATGGATGCCATCGATCCGGACATGCCCTCCCGCGGTTGATGCGCGCGTCCAAGTGCCGGGCGGAAAGTAATAAGCCACCCTCCCGTTCCCGCCCTCGAAGCGGGTTGCGAGGATCATGACAGTCACGGTGATCGTGGGCGCGCAATGGGGCGACGAAGGGAAGGGCAAGGTCACGGACTTCATGGCCGAGGAGGCGGACGTCGTTGCCCGGTTCCAGGGCGGGAACAATGCGGGCCACACGGTGATCGCCGGTGGCGAGACGTTCAAGTTCCATCTTTTGCCGAGCGGTGTGGTCCACGAGCGCGTCCTGAACGTGCTCGGGAACGGCCTCGTCATCGACCCCGGGGTCCTCCTGAAGGAACTGGATGACCTGGAGTCCCGCGGCAAATCCACG
>JBFILE010000411.1:0-3584 GCA_041599855.1 Thermoplasmatota archaeon | reverse complement strand
GGGCGGCGGCGGCGCGCGCCCCGCGGCCGGCGGCGGGGAGGGCCGGGGCAGGGCCGGGTGGGGAGATCCGGCGAGAGGCCGCGGGTGAACAGCGCCCCGCCTGCATTCCACGCGGCTGCGTGCCATTCCGCCCCGACCCCTGTTGCGGCCAATGGATGCTCGCCGGGCGCGGGCGCGCACGCGCCGGGCGTCGCCTGTCCGCCCGAGGCGGCGCCCGGATCATTCCCGGGCACCCGCCGTCGAGGTCCTCACACGTAGAGCCGGGGACCCGTGTGCTGCACGACCGCGTACGTGCTCGTGTCCCGGCTCTGGCTTGCCGATTGGCACGAGGACGGGCAGCCGTCGGCGTACGTGATGAACACGCGGCCGTCGGGGCCCACCGTCATGTCGAAGAAGTCGAGGAGGTTCCGGTCCGCCCGGGTGCCGCCACCGATCCATATGCTGCCGCGCTGCACGGGGTCATCGTCCGGCGTGACCTTCGTCGTTGCAAAGGTCGCGGTGCCCGAGAGGGCGTCGAGGGAGATGCCGGCGTAAAGGTGGAACGTGGCGGAATTCGGGGCATCAGCCGCAAACGGCGTCGCCCAGTTCGAGTTGTCGTCCGTGGACGCGATGTACGAGACCGCGATGCGGCCTTCGTCCCCGGCGGTGATGACGGGGAAGACGGCGCTCGTGACCTCCGGAGGCGAGATGAGCCGCGGGAAGGACCAGTCCTTGCCGCCGTTCGTGGAACGGCTCAGGTACACGCGCGCGTCATCGGCGACGAAGACCACGTACGCGTTGGACCCGCGGTCAAGGGCGATGTCCGGGTCATCGTTGTATGGCCCCGTCCCGAGGTTGCCGGGGACTTCCGCCCGCTTCCAGATGCGTCCATTGCTCGTCGAGTACGCAATCTGGACGGTCGAACAGTCCGCCTGCGGCAGGTACACGGTGCCGTCCGGGGCGGCCATGACGTGGCCGATGAGGCCGGCGCTGCAGTCGCTCGCCATGACGCCGCGGTCGGTGGGAAACGTGACGCCGCCGTCCCAGGAGACGCTCACGTGGGCGCCGCTCGTCAGGGTGTTGTATGCGTAGTACACGACGTTCGGGTAGTCCACCAGCGGCGCGACTTCCGGCTCGGAAACGAGGGGCCCGGTCGAGATCTTCTGGTGGTCGTTCACGAAGCCGGGGCGGCAGCCGAGGGGGTTCGTGGACCACGTGCTCCCCTTGTCATCGGACATGCCGAGCCATGAGCATGCGCCGTACAACTGCATGGTGAACAGGCGATCCGTCACCGGGTCCACCCAGAGCATGGGATCGAGGCTGACCACGTTCGAGGATGTCGTCTTGTCGACGCGGACGAAACTCTGGCCCCCGTTCATGGACCGCATCGTCGCGAACGACGACTGGATGAACAGCGTGCCGTCGGAGGTGACTCCGATGTTGGGTTCCGCGCCGTTGCGGCCGGTGTCATTCACCCAGAACGTGGGCATCGCGAGGGCCGCAAGCGCGTCCTCGGCCACGGGCTCGACTCCCACGGTCGTGAGCGGGGAGTCCATGCCGGTCGCAAGGAGGGTGGAGGGGGAAGGTCCGGTGCTTTGGAGACAACCGGCCATCGTCATGATGGCGACAAGGGCCAGCGTCAAGGCTCGGGCGGAGCGCGTGCGCATGGCCCGCGCAAAGGAATGGGCAGGTTATCCCGTTTGGGGTGGAACCGGCTGGGGTTGCACGGGAAGGCGACTCACGCCTCTTCCCAGATGATGCCGCCCGGGTGCCGGGAACGGTGAACCTCATGGTTGTCCTCCAGCCGCTGGAGGCGCTCGTAGGCTTCCTCGATGCCCACGTCCAGCACTTCCGCGGCTTCCCGCGTCGTGACGTGCCCCCGGACCCGGATGAGATCCTCGAGGGACGGCATCGCGTGCTCGCGGAGGTTGGCCTGCGTGTACTCCATGAACGTCCCCTTGAGGACCGGGAAATGATGGAGTCCGGACAGGGCCACCGGCGCGGCCCCGGGTTTCTCGAAGACGAGGGTCGGGTAGGCCCGGATGCCGCGGCCGATGCCGCTCGCAAGGTCCTGCTGGAATTCCCGTTCCGCTTCCCCGCTCGTCCACGCTTCCCGGTATGATTCCTCGTCAATGCCGAGGGCCCGGACGGCCGCCAGGGTCACATCCTTCCGGCTCACGTTGACACCGACCACGAGGGCGAGTTCCCGGAGATGGCGCAGGTACTCCTCGGCCCGGGACGGCTCGGCAAGACGCACCGCGGCCACCGCGATGCCGGCGGGGAACGTGGTGGACGGAGGGTCCTCGAACAGGGCGCGCGTCGTGATCGGCTGCTGGCTCGCGCTCCGCGCAGTCTCGAAGATCTGCGCGACGCCGCGCACGTCGAATGACCCGGGGGGCCGTTCCTCGATGATGCCGCCGAGGGCGACCTTCACGCGGAGCTGCGACCCGAATGTGAGCCGCAGCCGGAGGATCGCGGGTTCCAGGGCGAAGCACCACACGCTCCACGGGTCCGTGTGCCAGGTGAGGGTCGCAACGGGTGCAAGGGAGACGAGCTGCGGCGAATCCGGGTCCCGGAGTCGGGCCGTGAGGTCCGCGAGTTCCACGGACACGGGTACCGTCCTCCTCGTTCAAGAGTACGTGGGGTATGGGCACCCCGTGGGCCGCCCGCTTGCCTCCTTTCCGGGGCGATGGTCGCGCCCATAGGTCGTGCAGGATCGGGACCGGCCTTGCGCCGGCGGGGGCTCCCTGCGCGACGGCGCGGGATGCTTGAAAAGGGATGGATCCGCCCGCAACGCGCGAGCGGACCTGGCCGAACTTCCAGAAAGGGGCGCCGTTCAGGCAACGCCGAATTCGCGCAGGTTCACGGCCCACGCCATGATGCCGAGGGCGATGATGCCGAGGGTCAGGTTCGTCATGGCGAGGATCATGATTCGCTTCTGGAGCTTCGCTGCGCCCTCCGGCGGCGGCGTGCCGGGGGTCACATTCGCCATGGCGGAGAGGTACTTCGGCACGATCATCATGATGTAGATGCCGATGCCGAGCATGAGCACGGCGACGCTCATGCCGTTGGCGAGCATGCGCCCCCAGTCCGTCGTCCCCATCTGCTTGAAGATGGCGCCGAAATCGTCGAGGATGAGGCCCATGACCCACAGGCCCGAAATGATGGTCACGAAGCCCGCGATGGCGAAGTAGCGGGCAACCCGCGGCAGCACGACGCTCATGAAGGGACCCCGCGCAGGGGCCGCCACGCGCTTGGCCACGCTCGGCATGACGACCATGCCCCAGAGGAAAATGCCTCCGACCCACATCACACCGCTGAAGACGTGGATGAAGCGAGCGATCCACGTGACTGTGTCTGCCATGGAACGGGCAAGCGGGGAGGCCCTTATAGCGTGCACGGTCCCGTATCCGCGGGGAAACAGGGAGGGGCCAGGGGGCGCTGCCCTGGCGGTCCCGTGCCCTGCTGTGGTCCGGCGTTCCGGATGCAACGATGCTGGGGTCACGTGATGTCGGGCGAACGCCTCGGGGCCGGTGCCCGGGCACGTGCGTTCCCACGCCGCCGCACCTGCCCGGGCACCGGCCTGGCAGGGTTGAAAGTTCGCG
>JBFILE010000410.1:0-3592 GCA_041599855.1 Thermoplasmatota archaeon | reverse complement strand
GCGCGGCGGCCGGTGGGGGGACGACGACGACGACGACGACGACGACGACGAGGCAGGGGGCGGGTCAGGGGTTATGTCGTACCCCGACGCTCCGTAGCTCCGTTGCTCCGTGTTGATGGAAGTGGAAATACTTCCTCGGCCCGCAACGGATGGAATTGACCAACGGGATCGAAGCGATTACAGCAGCCCAACGCTCCGCATCTCAACTCCCGAGGTTGGCCCGCACCACGTCCTTCGCCGCCTGGATCCCGATCCCGAGCTTGGATCCGTCCGGCGCACCGCCTTGCGCAAGGTCCGGCTTGCCGCCGCCTCCGCCGCCCATGGCGCGCGTGGCTTCCCGGACGACGTCCCCGGATTTCACGCCGGCCACGTCCGGGCTCCTTGAGACCACGATCTTGGCGCCGCCGTCGCTCGATCCGAGGATGGCCACGGTCCGCTCCTCCTTCATCAATTCCTGTGCGAGGGTGAGGAGTTCCGTCATGGGCTGGTTTCCCTGGTCCACGACGACGCGGACGCCGTTCACGGTCTCCGCCTTCGCGAGAAGTTCCGTCTTGCGGGCCTGGGCCGCGTAATGCTGCAGCTCGTCGACCTTCTTCCTGAGGTCCTTCCACTCGGTGAAGAAGCGCTCCGCCGTCTTCGGGACCTGGTCCGCGCTCACGTTGAACACGGTCGCCGTGGCGTTCAGGAGGTCCTCGGTCGCCTGCATGCTGTTGATGGCGGCGAGACCGGCGCTGAACTCGATGCGTTCCACACCGTCCTGGATGCGCTCCGTCTTCAGGACCTTGATGGGGCCCACTTCGTTCGTGGAACGCACGTGGGTTCCCGCGCACGCCTGCACGTCGAAATCCGGGATGCGCACGACGCGCACCTCCGAGTCCTTCGGGACGCCGCCCTGGTACAGCTGCATGCCGTACTTCTTGTCCGCCTCATTCCTCGGCATCCACGTCTTCTCGACGGGGAGGTTCTCAAGGACCACCATGTTCGCGAGCTGCTCGATCTCCCGGAGTTCCGTGTCGCTGATGCGGCGGAAGTGCGTGATGTCGATGCGGCTCCGGTCCGTGCCCTTCTGGGCTCCGGCCTGCCAGATGTGGGGGCCGAGGACGCGGCGGGTCGCACCGCCGAGGATGTGGGTCGCGGTGTGGTTCCGCATGAGGCTGATGCGGCGGCCCCAGTCGATGCGGCCCCGCACCACGGTGCCGCTCTTCAATTTCCCTCCGCCTTCGAATGTGTGGATGACGAGGGCGCCGTGCTTCCCGTTCTCCTTCTGCACGTCCACGATCTCGAAGGTGTCGTCATCGGTGAGGAGGAACCCGCGGTCATCCGGTTGGCCCCCGCCTTCCGGGTAGAACGCGGACTGGTCGAGGATGACCTCGTTCCCTTTCGCCCACAGGACGACCGCTTCGAATTCCTTCGTTGTCGCGCTCTCGTAGTACAGGAGCTTCGTGCCGGGAACATCGAGGCGGCGCGGCTGCACCTTCGCCTTCTGCTTCTTCTCCTTCCCGTGCTTCTCCGCAACAAGGCTGTAGAAGTCGTCCGGCACATTCACGGGCACATCGAGGCTCGCCGCGACGCTCTTCACGATCTCGGGTGCGAGTCCCTGGGAATCGTACAGGTCGATGAGGCGCTCCAGCGGGAACGCTTCCGCGCCCGCGCTTCCCTGCGCCTTCTTCGCTTCCCGCTCGACGAGGCGGCGGCCCTTCTCCATGGTTTCCCGGTACCGGGATTCCTCGAGGTCGAGGATCTCATGGATCATGGCGCGGCGTTCCCGGAGTTCCGGGAAGTCCTCGGACAGGATCTCAAGGTGCATGTCCACGACGTCATTGAGACGCATCGGGTCCCCGAGTTCCTCAAGGAGCCGGAGCGCCTTGCGGAGGACGAGGCGCGCGAGGTACCCGGCCTTCACGTTGGAGGGAACGATTCCGTCCCCGAGCATGAACGCGAGGCAGCGGGCGTGATCTGCAATGGCGTACACGCGCTCAAGCGGCTCCGTGATCGCGACCATCTCCTCAAGGGTCACGTCGATTCCTTTCTCGATGAGGCGCGCGTGGACCTGGCCCCGGAGCTCGTTGAGCTTCGCTCCTGTTGAAACGTCCATCATGGCGGCAAGGCGCGCCGTCTCCGCAAGGATGGGCCCGACCTTCGCGTCCTTGATGTCGTGGGTGAGGCCGGCGCCTTCCATGATGGCCTTCAGGATGTCCGGGAAGAGGGCATCGTAGATGGTGGGGCTGCCGTCGGAGCACCACGCGAGGCGCTCAAGGCCGTACCCGGTGTCCACGATCTGCATGTCCATGTAGCGGTAGCGCTCCCCGTACAGTTCGATGTCGCCGTCCGGGTGCGCTTCCAGGTTCATGAAAACAAGGGTCGCGACTTCGAGACCGCCGACGAGGACTTCGAACGCGGCGCCCGCATTCCCGCCGCCCGCCCACGGCTTCTCCTTGTATGAGATGGCTTTCGTGTCGATGCCGAGGCTCTTCGTGAGGAACTCGTGGCAGAGCTCGATGGTGCGCTCCTTGAAGTACACCTTCTCGTCGGGATAGTTGAACGCGTGGTGTGCCATCATCTCGAACGTCGTGAGGTGACGTCCTGAGCGGCCCACGCTGTCCAGGTCGTTCAGCCGGATGCACGGCTGACTGATCGTGAGGGGATTCGCCGGCGGCGGTACCTGCCCACTGGTCACGTGGGGCTGGAAGTCCGCAATCGACGCAATCGTGAGGTAGATGTCGTCCCGCCACCGCGCGACAACCGGGTAGCGGTCCACGCGCGTGTGGCCCCGGTCCTCCATGAAGGACAGGTAGCGTTCGCGCATCTCGCGCAGGGTGAAGGGGCGCTTCGTCACGGGCGTGCCGATGAAGGCGTACTCCACGCACGGCGGGTCGCCGCAGACGACACGTGCCGGGTCCTGGGTCCAGAACGGGTACTTGCACTCGGTGCAGGTCTTGCGCTGGAAGTTGTTCTTCTCGAAGTATTCCAGCTGATATTCCTTTTCTAGGGACAAGGGATGGCACCCCGGGGCGGCTCCAATGATGGGGTCCTGTTTTAAGTATTTCGTCGGCGAGCAGGGGGCTATTTTCCGGCGAGGGAGGGGCCTCCGGATGGGGTGGCGGGTGTTGCCTGCCCGTGCCTTTGGCGTTGATCGGGGCGTTGGACGAAAGCGCCAAATGCCGACCGGTTGGCTGCCGATCCCGGGCCCCATCGAAAACCCCAAGTCCAACCCCCTCCGATCCCCATGCGTTCCCTTGTCCGTCCTTTCCCGCACCGAGCGCCACGGCGATGTCGAGCGCTTCCAGGTCGCCTATGCCCTCGCCGGGAAACCCCTGTACTGGACGAGCATCTACCGCGCCGGCGACGTCCTGATCGATTCCGGGTGCGCCCGGTGCCGCCGCGACATCGCCCACTACCTTGAGCACCACCCGGTACGCGCGGCCCTGACCACCCACGAGCACGAGGACCACGTCGGGAACCACAGCATCCTCGGCGACGACGTGGAGATCCCCGCGCCCCGGCGAGCCGTGGACCTCCTCGAATCCGGACCCCCGCGGTTGCCGGCCTACCGGTGGATCGTCTGGGGGGCCCACGAAAAGCGGCCGGGGGT
>JBFILE010000409.1:0-3613 GCA_041599855.1 Thermoplasmatota archaeon | reverse complement strand
GTCCGTCGTCCATCGGGCGTGCGTCGACGAGGGGCGCGCGGGTGGCGTCGTCGTCCGTCGGGCGTGCGTCGACGAGGGGCGCGCGGGTGGCGTCCGTCGTCCGTCGGGCGTGCGTCGACGAGGGGCGCGCGGGTGGCGTCCGTCGTCCGTCGGGCGTCCGTCGACGAGGGGCGCGCGGGTGGCGTCCGTCGACGAGGGTGGGCGGGTAGGCGTCGCCCGTCGTCATGGGCGTCATGATTGTCGGCGGGAGGACAAACGCGATCCGCCGTCGTGCTCAAGCCGGAATGCCGTGCATCACCGTCGTCGTGGCGCCGGCGTTCGCTGGGCGACGGTCAGCCATGCAGGCCACCGGCCGGGACCACGGCGCGGAACGGCCCGATGCCCGACCCAAGGACATACGTCGAACGAGGCCGAACGGGCGCAAACGCCCGGGAATCCCGGGCAACGAGCTCCGCTTGGACGCGCTATTCGTCGTCCTCGTCGTCTTCGAGGTCGCCGCGGCGCATCCACCAGGACGAGCGTTTCGCCAACACGATTCCTTCACGTGGACTGATCCTATTTAATCGAGCGGAAATCCGCCCTGTGCCGGCGTCCGTTGGCACGATGAAATACCGGGCTTCCGGACGCTCGTGACGGGTTCCGGACAACGCTGTCACGTCGGACCCTGACGGAATTCACGCCTCACACGACGGCGCGGCCCGGCAGAGGGCCGGGACACAAAACGCTATCCGTGCAGCCCCGGAGTACCTCGATGTGATCCGTGCCGAGGGCAGCCTGGGCAGTGCATCCTCCGCCGAGGCGGACGGGCCGACGCGCCCCACGCACCCCATCGAGCACGTGCGCACCCTCGCCCTCGACATCGGCCCCCGCGCACCCGGTTCCGCTGGCGATGAACGCGCAGCCGAGCACGTGCGCCGCACCCTTTCCCGGAGTGGGTGGAGCCCCCAGACGGATACGTTCCGGGCTCCGGCAACACGCACCATGCCCGATACGGTGCCCCTTGCGGTGGGCATCATAGCTGCCGGCGTCACGCCGTTCCGTCCCGTTGCCGGCGCAATCCTCGGGCTCGCAGCTCTCGTGCTCTACACCCTTGAAGCCCTGGGAATAGGGTTCCTCGGAAAACTCGTCGCGTGGCGAAGGACGCGGAACGTGTGGGCGACGCAGCGTGCGACGGGCCCCGCCTTCCTCACGGTCGTCCTTGTCGCCCACCTCGATGCCGGGGCCGACCCCGGGTCACTGGGCCGCGTCATTCGCCGCATCGCCGGCCCGGACGCCCACGTGATGCGCGTCGCCAACGGATTCGTCCTCGTGGCGCTCTTCTTATCGGCCCTGTTCGCCGTCGAAACCGAGCCCGCCCTGGCGATGGCAGCGCCATTCCTGGCGATCCCGCTCGCTGCGGCGCTCGCGGGAACGGTGGCCCTCGCGCGGAAGGGGCGCCGCAGCGAAGGCGCGGAATCGAACGCGAGCGGCGTGGGCGCCGTGCTCGCAGTCGCGTCAGCGGTTGCGAACCGACCCCTCGAACACACGACCCTCGAAGTACTGTTCACGGGTGCCGCGACGAGCGGGCACCACGGCATGCACCGGTTCCTCGACGCCCACGGCCGGCACTATGCCCGTGCGCGCACGTTGTTCATCAACGTGGATCGGGTCGGGTGCGGCACGTTGGCCGCGCCGCGGATGGAAGGTGGCCTTGTTCCGCTGCCGGGAGACCTTGAGATCGCGTCCGCGCTGGCCGTGGGCAGCGATTTCGCCCGCGCTCGGCTTGCGACCCCGCGGTTCTCGCGGGCAGGCTCGGACGCGTCCGCCGCGCTCATGCGGCGTCGGCGCGCCGCAACCCTCACCACCCTCGAACCGTCGGTCGGACCGGACACCTTCGCGAACGTGCGCGGGTCCGTGGTTTCCGATGCGGCGGGCGTGCTCCTTGGCGCCATCCTCGCGATCGATTCCGGCGCGGCCCGTGCGCACCTGAGGGCGAGCACGCAGCAGAAGCCGAAACGGGAGTGGAAGGCAAAGGGCCGGAACGGCAGCCGGTGACGGGCGGGACCCGGACAGCGATCGGCAGCCGTCAACCGGTGATGCGTCACTGATCCAACTGGCATCATTCATGCCCGGTTGGGCTTCGTCAACGCGTCGGCGTGCCTGTTCATCGCGCGGGGCACCCATTCGAGGCGCACACCTGTGCGTTCGATGAGCACCTGCGCCTTGATGCAGAGCGGCCGCAGGATCCCGGGACGGCATTCCCATTCGCCGGTGACGCACCGCTTCACATTCAGGCTGTCCGTGTGGACGATTCCGGTCAGCCCGTGGGCGGCCAGGAATTTCAGGGCCTTGATGACGGCCACGTATTCGGCCACGTTGTTGGTGGCGCCGGCGAGTCGCGCCGCCTGTCCACGTTCCTCGTGGAGGACGGCGCCATCCATGGTGTACACGACGAACGCGTAGCGGGCGACGATGCCGCGGTCGGCGGAACCGTCGGCGAACACGCGCACGGGATTCCCCGGCAACGGAAGCGGGAATCCTTCCTTCTCATCCGGCAGTGGTACGAAAACGCTCGCCATGGAGAATCCTCAACGCGACCGGCCCGGACCCCATGTCGGGAACCCACGTGATGCGCGGGGACCCGATGGCCGTGGTTGCGGTCGCTTGTCGTGCGCGTCATCGTTGACGCGCGGATCGTGGCGCTTGAATGTGGCGCCTGTCAGGTTCATGCGTGTGAATGAAGAAGGGAAAGGGACTCATGGGAGTCGCCTTCCCCAAGGAATCGGGGTTCGCCCTACGCGACCGCCTTGGTGCGCGTGCCGGCCTGCCCCTTCTTGCCCTGGAAGCGGGCGGAGTCGAGGTCGAGGTCGAAGTCCTTCTCCTTGGCGGTTGCCACGTCGAAGGATTCTGCGATATCGAGCTTGACTTCGGTCGTTTTCTCCTGCTTGTTCTTCTTCTTGAGTTTGCGTTCTGCCATTAGCGCGTCACCCCCCTCTTGTTGCGGGAACGGGACCCGGCCTTTCCACTGAGGGAATCCTCCCCCAATGGCCCGGACAGTTCGCCGGGGCCTGAGAGGACGTGGCGGGCCTCGATATCCTCATCGAGGAGTTCTTTCAACTGGTTCTTGAGGGCGAATCGGATGAGTTCGCTTCGTGAAGTGAAGTCTCCGGATCCGACGTAGCGGTCGATGAGCGCGAGGTCGCGATCGGACAGCCGAAGCGTTACGATGGTTCTCGGCATGTAATCGCCCTGTAATACATGTGACTCGCAGTAGCCATAAAGGTTCCGGGATATCCCTCGAAGGGCGGACATGGGGCGGCATCATTCCTCGAAGCGGGAAAAATGCCGAAAATGAGGTGCGGCACACCCCTGGCCCGTCGCGACCGCAGGCGCGCCCCGTCGCCGTGACAAAAAACGTGCCACCCCCCGTCGCCAGCCGTGGCCGCGGAATCGGTGGATGGGTCAAGATGGAAGGATTAGCGCCCGCGGGCCCTGGTCATCGGCGGCTTTGCCCGCATACGGAGCGGGTGGCGGGGGGAGGGCGACGCAGGCGACCGAGGCGCGCCGAGGGTGGAGGTAGGCCTGCGGGGGCCTCAACGGTACCACCGACCGCCGGCCGGTGCCCGGGCACGTG
>JBFILE010000408.1:0-3622 GCA_041599855.1 Thermoplasmatota archaeon | reverse complement strand
GTGGGCAGCCCCATCGGGTACGACCTTGCCCACCCGGATGCGCTCGTGGACGTGGATCGCTACGAGGTCCTGAGCCAGGACGCAAGCACGCTCTACACGAGTGCGTACGACTTCGGACTGACCACGGTCTGGGCCCTCTACGAGGATCCGGTCGTGCCCACGATCGACGCGATCCTCGATGCCACGGACGGCCTCTACGAGGAGGATGTCCTGGAATCCGCGCGCGCGGTCACGGGCATCGTGGCGAACCTATTGAATCCGCTTCCCTTCCAGGCGATGGCGCTCGGGGAGCGGACCCTGGTTGCCCCGGCGCCTCGGGAACCCACGACCGCCTTCGATGATTACGGGGGCCGTGCGTTCTTCGGCGGAGTCGGTGACGTCCGCGGATCCTACAACAGCTACCCGGGCCATGCGGACGGATACCACTACTACCTCGACGTGTTCGCCACGCAACACGTGTGCGCCGCGGGCAACGTGCCGGTGCCGGGAACCTCCACCACCCTCACGGCGGAGTCGCTGTGTGCCGATTCGCTGGTGATCCATTCCTCATTCGCGCCGTCCCGCATGGAGCCGTCCCGCGCCACGGGGGATTCCCCTTCGTCCCAGCGCACCGTCCTCACCTTCGAAGCCTACTCCATCCTCTGGAACGACGCGAACGGTGACGGTCACGTCGGCTACACGTGCGACACCGGCGACCCCGTGCAGTTCAACCAGGAACGGGGGTATTGCGAATCCATGGACATGCGCCCGTGGCATGGGTACATGGATGACGAGGCGGTCGCCGTGTGCGACGCATCCTCGGTCACGTCGGCCACCATCACGCTGACACCCCTTGGCGGCCCCTGGCCCGGCGTCGTCGTCATGCGCGACAATCGCGTGCCGAACCGCGAAGTGACGGAAGGCGCCTGGGAGATCCGGAACGACGAAGCGCCGATCACCCTGCGCATGGCGTCCGACTGCGCACTCGACGCGCATGTGGAGAGCCGTGACGCCATCCTGTTCCCGACCGGTGCAGGCGGGATCTCCATCCTCACGGATCTGGAGGCCGGCCTCGACGAGTACCTCGACCTTGAGCGCGGCATCCGGGTCCTCGACGAGCGCGTCCGCGACGTGGACGTGATCATCGGGGCCATGTAGGCCCGATGCGCACCGCCCGGACAGCATCATGCGCGGTCGGGGGACGGACCCCCATGCGCATGAGCCGCGGCCGCATGCGGGACGCGCAGGATCCATGTCCGTGTTCCCTCAGCGTCGAACCCGCGGACGGTCCGGACGGTCGGACGCGGGGGCTCGCGGGCTCGGGGACGGCCGGACGAGGATCGACGGGGGTCCACACCGGAATACCCCCTGAAGGCCAGTGCCCGGGCAGGTGCGGTGGCGTCGGCGCGTCCATTCCCCCGGCACCGGCCCCGCGGCCCGTTCCGGCGGTCACAGGGCCCCCGCCCGGCCCGGCGGCTGGTTCCGGAGGTCACGTGATCTCCACGCCCACCCCGCGCCCGCTCCGGATCCACGGCCCTGTACCAAGGAATCCCGGCTTGGACAGGTTCCGCACCCCGTCCCTGGACGGGTGAAATGGGATACCCTCACGGAACGCGTGCCGGTGTAGGAATCCCAGTCATGCGCTGCTTCATGATTTTCGTCGCAATTGCCATTCTTCTCATGCCGGCCGTTCACCCGGCATCCTTGACCGTCATCCCGCCGGCGGCCGCATCCCACGGCCTTGTGCACGATTCCGCCGTGGACGATTCGGCGCGCCGTACCGCGGAGCCGGACAATGAGGTGCTCCGATGCACGGGATGCGCCCTCGATGGCCGCGCGAACCGCGTAACCGCGCCCGGTCGCAGCCCCGGTGACGGCAGCCTGTTCCTCGACATGCGTCTCGGGAGCCGCGTCGGCCCCGAGACGGGTCCCGGGTTCGATGTGTACGCGGGAAGCGTCCTTTCGCCCGTCACGGACGGGCGGGCCCTGCTTCTCCCCGGCGTCATCCACGCGACCGCCTGGTACGGCCAGTGGCAGGACCTCGATGGTGACGGCATCATCGACGACATTCACGATTCGGATGTGGCGGGTGCCGCCGACGAGTTCCGATGGCGCGGCGTCGCCACCGGGGAAGCGGTCGCGATGACGTACTACGTGAACCCGTACCCGTTCTTCGTGGTCCACGGCGCAGGGTACAGCCGCTCCCTCGACGAGAACATCATGGACGACCACACCGGCCTCTCGAACCCGGCGCAGGAATGGTCGGACAAGTACGCGGCGGCCCACGTGGATGGCGGATTCCTCGGCGACATCCAGGTCCTCACGGTGGCCGGCGCACCCCGGATCACCGGCGGCCCGCTCGACTACGACGTGGACCACCCGGATGCCCTCGTGGACGTGGATGCGTACGAGGCGGTGAGTCCCGAGATCGGGGCCCTCTGGCTGTCCACGGCGGTGGCCGCCCGGGGCACGTACCTGGAGGCCCTCGCCATGGGCCTCGGGTCCTACGACACGGCCATGGGCATCGTGAATCCCATTCTCGACGAGCACGTGGACCCCACCGTGGACGAAGCCTATGACGTTGCCACGGATCCCGCCCTCGCCTTCGACCGGTTGGCGCCCAAGGACAAGCGGGAGCCGAACACGTGGGAGGACGACTTCGAGGGACGTGCCCTTTTCGGCGGCGTCGGGGACGTGGCCGGATCCCACAACCAGTATCCGGGGCACCGGGACGGCTTCCACATGTGGTTCGACGCGCGCCCCACCTTCATCGCCTGTGGCGGCGCCTGGGTGGGTGCCAGCGGGACCGCGGTGGCCGCGAACGCCCCTCTCTGCCACCGGCGCGGCCTCGACCCTGTGGCTGCAGCCATGGCCGACGAAGGATCCACGGCGACCGTGGTGAGCTTCAACGCCGACATCTTCCTCTGGCACGACAAGAACGGCGACGGCATGGCCGGTCCCGCCTGCAACCCGTCGGACCCCAACGAGTTCGATGCCGAGCGGAACGTGTGCCACGATCGCTTCCACCGGGTGGACGCGTACCCCTTCTACGGAAACAACAAGGAGAAGGTATCCGCCTGCGCCGTGGCGAGTGCCCGTGGAGGAATCCTGACCGTGACGCCCCTCGGCGGAGAATGGCCTGTCGGCACCGTCCTCGTGCCGGATTTCAAGCAGACCACGCGACCCGTCCTCGAAAATTCCCTTCGCCTCCTCACGGGCACGGATCCGGCCCCGGTGCGATGGGAGGACACGTGCGACGGCACCTCGGACCTCCTCAGCCGCGACGCCATCGTCTTCCCAACGACGGCCGCGGCCACCTCGCTGCGCACCGTGACGTCGGCCACCATCACGTCTTTCGTGGACAAGGGACTGGGCATCGAGATCGGGCGCGAATCGGTCACGGATGTGGACGTGATCCCCTCGCTGCTCTGAGCAAACGACTGGGTTCGCCCCGGTCCGGCCGCATCGGCCCGGTGCGACCGAATGACACGGCCCGGGCGGCTCCGGCGATCGGACCCGCCGCCCGGGATGCCCGCCGCCGATCGGACCCGCCGCCGGGATGCCCTCCGCCAGGGGTCCGGCGCACGATCCACGGACACCGCGACCGCGAACGGCCCACGGCGCCCCGCCCGTCCGGTTCGCC
>JBFILE010000407.1:0-3622 GCA_041599855.1 Thermoplasmatota archaeon | reverse complement strand
GTGCGTGTGGGACGGCGTGTACGTGACGAAGGACGGCGGAAAGACGTATGCGGACCGGTCCTTCGACGGGTCCCCGTGGCGGCAGATGACGGACCCGGATCCGTCCAAGGTGAACTACGCGACCCAGTTCTGGTGCACGACCGACCCGGTCGCGTACTTCAACACCGAGGGCGAGCTCTACTACCTCCTCATGGCCTATCAGGCGGACCGGGTCACCGGGTCGAAAACATGCAGGGAGGAATGCCCGCAGGGCGCGCTGAACGACTGGGCCTTCAATCGAGCGGTCCAGATCGTGGCCATCTCGAGTGATGGCGGCGAATCCTTCCACACGTTCACCCCGATCCTCGAAGGCTCGTTCCCCGTCGCGTTCCACGACAAGGGCTGGGTCGCGGCCTCGAACGACGGCACGGTCCACGCGGGATGGCTGTCGTTCGTTGCCGGCAACCTGTACTTCCGGTCCACGGACGGCGGCCAGACGTACACGGAGGGCGAAGTCATCGCGCCGTTCGTCGGCGGCGGCGGCCAAGGCACGTTCATCGACGTGGGTCCCGACGCCGAAGTGTACTATTCCTGGGCGACGAGCGGGTGCGTGCAACTGCGCCGCTCCTTCGACAAGGGCGATTCGTGGGACCCGGCGCGCTGTGTGATCGAGCGCACGAACTCGAACGCGCCGGAAGGCCTGTCCGAGCGCGACCGCCGCGGCGGATTCCCCGCCCTCGCGACGGACCGGAACCCGGATTCGCCCCTTGCGGGCGCCGTGTATTTCGCGTGGCAGGACGGCCGCGATGACGGGAACGACATCTACTTCGCCGCAAGCTTCGACGATGGCGGATCGTTCTCGACCCCCGTGCGCCTCAATGACGACAACTCGACCACCCCGCAGATCTTCCCCGCCATCAGCGTGAGTCCCGGCGGCGTCATCGACGTGTCGTGGATGGACTCCCGCGTGGACGCGGAGAACGGCGGCTACCGCATCGACCAGTACTACACGTACTCCCTCGATGGCGGGAAAACCTGGGCCCCGAACTTCCGCGTCCGCGATGTGGACGACGGCGGCTGGGACCCCGCCCTCAGCCACCACCAGAACGGGATGATCTTCATCGGTGACTACAACGACATCGACTCGTCATGGGAAGCCGCCCACCCCGTGTGGCCGGACACGCGGGATGGCGCGACGGTGAACGTCTACACCGCGACGATCAAGCGGCCCGTGTTCGCCGAGGGTTGGACCGAGGAAGGGAAGGCCGCGGCGCTCGCGTGGATCGCCGGGCACCCGCTCTCCTGAAGTCTTCCGTCATCGACCGGCCCGACCGGCCGGACCCGGTGTGCCTCGGCACACCGGGTTTCCGTCGCCGCCCCGTCAACTTAAGAAGCGCCACCCGGTTCCGGGGGCCATGGTCCGGATCGACTGCTCCTACATCATCACCGCCCCGGTCGAGTCGGTGTGGGACATCCTCACCCACCCCGAGAAGGAGCACACGATGACGTGGCTCATGTCGAACCCGAACGAGATCCTGGAGCGTCGACCGGATGGCGTCCGATTCCGCACCCATCGTGAACGAAGCCGAGCCGTGCGCCGGCCGGACGCGGTGAGCCTGTTCGATGGCACCTTCGATCTCGGGAACCGGCGGATCACGTGGCGCATCCTCGAAGGCTTCGAGGAGGGGAGCGAGTACGTGGAGGAATTGACCGAGGTTCCGGAAGGGACGCGGGTCCGCGCCCACGGCCGCATCTCCCTCAAGGGCGTGGAGTGGGATTGGCGCATCGGCGGCACCTTGTTCCCGTGGAAGGCCCGCGCCCTCGTCGAGCGGAATCTCTGCCGCGACTACAAGATGATCAAGCAGGCGTTGGATCCGCAGGAAGCGGCGCCGCCTGCGTGATCCGCCCCCGTATGGGGCAACGTTCCCGGCGGTCGGCGCCGGTGGGTCCGGCGGGGCCGGGCGTGATCATCTGCCAGGCGGGCGAAGTCATCGTCGTGATCCTGGTCGACTTCGCGGGCTTGATGGCGAATGTGGTGCTTGTCGCCACATAAGATATCGCCAAACGCCAAAATTGCGACCGGCATGGCCGCGACCGTTCTCACGGTGGAGGACATTGCGCGGGATTTCGTCGATGCGGTGGCACCGGAACCCGTGCACAATGTGTTGCCTTGAACGGACGAATTGGGCCTTGCTGGGCCATCTGTCGGCCCGGCGGCGCACCCGGCATGAGACTGGGCAAGGGGGATAAAACGCTGGGCGCGTGCCCAAGACGGACGGTTCGGCTTCGACCGCGTGTCGCCTCATCCGGGGGTTCCATGGAGGTCCGCGCCGCGTTTCACACGGGACCCTGGACGAGATCGGTCACGCGAACGGTCAGGACGTAGGCCACGGACGATCCGCCTTCAACATAAGCGGCGGCCGACCACATGCATTTTCCCCGTGCGTCGAAATCCGTGTCGCACGCGGCCCGGTGGCGGTCGATGTCGGCCATGATCAGGTCGAGGGTCGCCCCGTGATCGGGCTGACCGAATGTGCCGTTGGCGTTGCGATATATCCATGGCGCGCGTTCGAGCACGGGTTCGGTTTGGTACTCGACGAACTGCGACGCGATCCCGACCAAGCCCCCCTCGCGAGGGTGTTTTGCGTGGACCGCGGGATCGAGATCGGCAAGGCCAGTCCAGTTCAACTGGAGGTGGATGCGGGTCGTGTTGGGCGTGATGACAAAGTCATGGTGTTCCGCCCAGATGCTGGACCACATCTCGACAGCGGGCGTTGTCGCCTCAAAGAGGTAGGTCGATGTGACAAGGCGCGGCTCCATGGCTGGATCCACCGGGGCCGACACGTTCCCGGGTCCGCTCGCGACGTTCCCGGATCCGCCGGTCGCGTTCGACGGCTCCATCGACCCTGGTTCGATCCGTGGATCCTCCGGCGCGGGTTCCGGGACGGCGGACGCGGCGGGCGGTCCCACGCCGTCGCCGGAGTCTCCGACACAGCCTGCAAAGGAGCCTGCGACGATCACGGCGAGGAACAGCGTGGCCAGGGCCCATGTGTGAGGTACATTTGTTGGGGGAATCATGTGACGACCTCTGGGGACGGGCCCCGATGCCCATCGTGGTCCACCCATCGTCCGAGGGTCTCAAGGAGCCCTTGGCAATGGACTGCCGCGAGGTCCGATCGATCAAGGGCTGCTGCGATCCGGTGCAGGTCGGAGGCATGGAGCACGTCGTCCGAGAGTGCCTTTCGCACCGCCGCCAACACATTTTGTGGTAACGTCATCGACTCTTCGACGGCCCGGATCCTGAGGTTCGACTGGTATGCGACCACGCGGCGGTCGAGTTCGATGAACTGGGCGTCCTCGATGCGGTTGCGTTCATGATGGGCCCGGATCTCGCGTCGGAGTTCGCTCATGGCTTCAGCACCCGTTTCCGGGCGGTTCTTGTGATGGGTGTAGGTGCCTTCGACGCGGCGCAGCAGGATGGACATGAGTGTGCGTCTGCGTCGGATGCGCACGAATGCGAGGAATGCGGCGGCCGCGGAGGCTGCGAGACCGATGAACCCCACGACGGCTTGGGCGACTTCGTCAGCCCACCATGGGACGGGCGTTGCGTGGACCATGTTCGATTGCGCGACGGGTTCGCCTT
>JBFILE010000406.1:0-3625 GCA_041599855.1 Thermoplasmatota archaeon | reverse complement strand
GGGGCCCGTGGGCAGCCCGAGACCCCGTTCCCCGTTGATTCTTCGCGGGTGTCTGCGCGCGCCCCGCGCGTCGCGTCGTAGTGTCGGGATACTCGGCAAGCCGCCTGCGGAGCCTTGCCGACGCGCCATCCGTCACCCCTGCGACGGTTCCTCGTTGTCATCCGGCATGCGCTGCCGGCGACGCCCGATCGCCTTCGGCAACATGACGAACAACACCCAGAGCATGCCGGCACCGCCGGTCGCCATGAGCAGGAATGCCCAATCGATGCTCGCGTCGCCGACATCGACGGCCTTCACCGCCGCGTAGGCGTTGACGGATCCGGCACCGGCGCGCTCCATGTGGACCGCCCCGAGTGGGTCGGCCGTATCGGCGAGCGTCTTCTGGATGAACTCCAACTTGCCGTTCTGGTTCTTGGTGGTGCTCTTCGCGGCGAGGGCCGGGTCCGCCTCCATCATGAGGGCGATGACCGCCGTGACAACGGGTGCCGCCATGCTGGTGCCCGCCATGCCCACGTAGCCGTCCTGCGCGAAATCGAACGTGTCGAGAGCCACGGGGTATGAACTGACGATGACGCCCGGCGCCACCAGGTCCAGGTATTGGCCGCTGTTCGAGAACGCGGGCACGTTGTCGTCCCGGTCGATGGCCCCCACGGAGATGACGCCATAGATGTCGCCGGGTTCCGCCACAACGACGCTTGCCTCATTCCCGCTGGACACCACGACCGCCACGCCCTGTGCCAAGGCCAGTTGGATGGCGCGCTTGGTTTCGCTCCCCACAAGGAAGGCGGGGCGGTCCCCGGTTTCGGAGGGGCGCTCGATTCCGATCGAGAGGTTGATGATGTTGCACCCGTCGGACAGGTCGCCATCCCCGTTGGGGTCCATGGCCCACACGATGGAATCCGCGACCGTCTGGTCTGTCCCGAAGCCGCGATGGTTGATGGCCTTCGCGACGAGAAGCTCGGCCTCGGGGGCCACGCCGCGCATGCCCGAGAGCCAGTAGTAGTGAAGGGGATTCCACTGGAGATGACCGCGGCCGGCGATGATGCCCGCCACATGGGTCCCGTGCCCATGGTCATCGTACGGCTCCTCACGGAACACGCCGCGCCGGTCCCCCGTGAAATCGCGGAATCCCACCACGACGTCCTCCAGGTCGGGATGCGTGGCATCGATGCCCGTGTCCACGACGCCGATCCGGATGCCGCGGCCGGCTACACGCTCGAGCCAGACGGGCCGCTCCACCCACCAGAGCTTCTCGATGTCGATCTGGGCCTTCGTGCCCCACATGCTCTGGGCAACAAGGGTCCCACTGGCAGCCGAAGCCGCGGGTAGCGCCACAAGGACCACGAGAATGAAAACCAATGGTCGAGGCGTCCGCATGCTGGGGGGAACGTCTGCCGGCACCATGGTTAAATGACTTTCTTGATCGGACGTGGAATAATTCCTTCCGCTTTCGCGACATTGCGGCCGGCCTCTGCGGGGGCAAGCCCCGCTCCGGGCGAAGGTCGCGACCCCGGCCGAGGGGGCATGGCCCGTTCGGGCACCCGCCTCGTCAGGCGGTGGGCGGATGGGTGCCGAGGTGGCGGTTGGGCGCGGAAGTCGTGGTTCGCGGGTGCATGCGGAGGTCGCATGGGCGGGTGGGCGCCGAGGCGGCAGTTCGCCGGATGCGCGGGTTTGCCGTTGCCGCGCACCCTCCGCAGGAGGAGCCGGGGCGGATTCGCCACGTCCTTGGGTGCGATTCCCGGCGGGCGTCGATGGCCATCGCCCCGGTTCGGGCGCGCCCCACCGACAGGTTATTGAACGTGGTCCCGGGCTCGGGAATCGTGCCCGTCCACGTGAACGCCGCCTGCTCCCTTGACGGGCGCATCGCCCTTCCCGGCGGAAAGCCGGTCGCCCTGTCGTCCGACGAGGACTTCCGGCGCGTGCACCGGCTCCGGCAGGCGTCCGACGCCATCCTTGTGGGTGTGGGCACCGTGATCGCGGATGATCCGTCCCTGCTCGTCAAGGCGCGGTTCCTCGAATCGGGGGAAGTGCCCCGGCATCCCGTGCGCGTCATCCTCGATTCGCAGCTGCGATCGCCGCCCACGTCCCGCGTGTTCGACGGGCGCGCGCCCACCCGGGTGTATTCCACGGTCTCCGGCTCCGTTCCGGGTGCCGACGTGGTGCCGGTTCCGGCGGGCGCCGATGGTGCCCACGTGAATGTGGCCCGGGTCGTCCGCGACCTGGCTCAACACGGCCATGGAAGACTCATGGTCGAGGGCGGCGGCCACGTCATCCGGAGCTTCCTTGCCGCCGGACTCGTGGACGAGATGACCCTGTACGTGGCGCCCGTGTTCCTCGGGAGCAAGGCCCCCGCGCTCGTGGGCGGCGACGCCGTCCCCCATGCCGGCCTGCATGTGGTGCGCACCGAACGGCTGGGCGATGGCGTCCTGCTTCAGCTGGAGAGATCCCAATGACCATTCAACTCACCCAAGACACGCGATTCCTGGCCGACGAGATGCTCGGAAAGGTGGCCCGATGGCTCCGCCTCATCGGGTACGACGCCGAGTATGCGCGGGACACCCCGGACGAGGAGCTGCGGGCGCGCGCCATGGCCGAGGACCGTGTCCTCCTCACCCGCGATGCCGCCTGCGCACGCGCCATGACCGACCCGCCCGGCGTCATCCTCCTCAGGTCCCGCGACCCCGACCGCCAACTGGAGGTCCTCGTGCAGGTCCTCGGACTACCTGTCGACGAGAGCCGCATCCTGACCCGCTGCAGCGCTTGCAACGGCGCCCTCCATGCCATCACGAAGGAAGCTGTCGCCGACCGGGTGCCCGAAGGGGTCCTCGCTTCCGACCCCGACTTCCTCCACTGTGCGGGATGCGACCGGGTCTACTGGGAAGGCACCCATGTGGCCGCCATCCGCGAACGGGTGCAGGCCCTCGCCGCGCCGCCTGCGAAGAAGGAAGCGGCGGCTGCAGCGGACGAGGCGGGAAAGGCGGGAAAGGCGGGCAAGGCGCCGGAAGACCCCGAGTGAACCGCACGTGGACCTCCGCGGCATCCGCGCCCCATGACCCATCCGGACCGTCCCGCCCATCTGGAACCCGTTTGAATGATCATGGGAGCGGCCGGAACGCGCCCCGGACCCGCTCATTCCGATGGCCGGCCATCGACCCCCCCGCGACAACCGTTAATCGCCCGCGCGCCCGCCGTACGGACCATGGCCCACATCCAAGATGCCGACGCGCGGGAACTCGACGCCCACCTGGACCAATCCTCGGAAGTCCTCGTCCTCTTCCACGGCGCGAGCGACCCGTACTCGCGGGCGTTCTACGACGATACGTTCAAGGACGCCAAACTTCCGACGGGCGTGGACGCCATCCGAGCCATCATCCAGGACGACGATGACGCAAGCTGGGACCGCTGGACCCTCGACATCACCCCCACCGTCGCCTACTTCAAGGGCGGAACCGAAATGCACCGGATCGAAGGCCTCGACAACCGCGGCCTCGAAGCGCACGAATTCCGCAGGTACGTGGACAAGGTCGCAACGGCGCATCGCCACGCGGGCTCCGCCCGCGTGGCTTGATTCCTTCCGACGGCGCGACTTTTCGGCCCAGCTTCGCGGGGCTACGCCCCGCTCCGC
>JBFILE010000405.1:0-3625 GCA_041599855.1 Thermoplasmatota archaeon | reverse complement strand
TGCACCCCACCCCGCCACCCGCGCCACCGCCCCCGGATGGCGACCCCCTGCGGAATGACTTTCCTTAATTTGGCATTCCCGGGGGGCACCGGTTGGTGCCGGTGGGGCCCGGTTGCGCCAGTGGGCATATCTTCATCAGCGAGCCGCCGCCATCCTCGCCTCGAACGCGAGAACTTTCGGTCACCCCCGTGGAGGTTTATTCTCCGGTGCCGGGCTCGCATGGAGCAGATGGCGAAGATGGTCGAAGTCGAGAAGGAAGAAGAGGACATCACGAACCTGCCGGGCGTCGGCCCGGCCACCGCGGACAAGCTCCGCGAGGCGGGGTACTCGAACCTCATGACCATCGCCGTCACGGCACCGTCCGACCTTGCGGAAGCGTGCGACATCGGCGAGTCGGTGGCCGTGAAGATCATCCAAGCGGCGCGCCAGATGGCGGACGTCGGCGGGTTCGAGACCGGCGACATCATCGCCGACCGGCGCCTCACCATCGGGAAGATCACGACCGGGTCCAAGGCCCTTGACGAACTCCTCGGCGGCGGCGTCGAAACCCAGTCCATCACCGAATTCTACGGCGAATGGGGCAGTGGGAAAACCCAGTTCGGACTCCAGCTTGCGGTGAACGCTCAACTCCCCCGCGAGGAAGGCGGCCTCGATGGTGAAGTCATCATCATCGACACGGAGAACACGTTCCGGCCGGAGCGCATCACCCAGATGGCGGAAGCCGTGGGAATCGACCCCAAAGTCGCCCTCTCCAAGATCCACGTCGCCCGCGCGTTCAACAGCCACCACCAGATGCTGCTCGTGGAGAAGGCCACGGAACTCGCGCGGACGAAGAACATCAAGCTCCTCGTCGTCGACAGCCTCACCGCCCACTTCCGCGCCGAATACATCGGCCGCGGCACCCTCGCCGACCGGCAGGGCAAGCTCAACAAGTTCATGCACGACATCCTGAAGTTCGGCGACCTCCAGAATGCGGCGGTCGCGGTCACGAACCAGGTCCACTCGAAACCGGACGCGTTCTTCGGCGACCCCACGCGGCCCATCGGCGGTCACATCGTCGGTCACACCGCGACCTTCCGCATGTACCTCCGGAAGTCCAAGGGCGGACGCCGCATCGTCCGCCTCGTGGATTCACCCCATCTCCCCGAGGGCGAAGCCGTCGTCACGGTCACCGAGGAAGGCATCCGCGACTGAGCCGGCCACGCCGACCCACCGGGTCGCCCGACCCGGTTCCGCGGCCCGCCCCGCTCAGCTATTCATAGCCGAGCGCGGGGTCAAGGCGTTGGCGCCCCCGCGCGAAGGTCCCCGTGCCGCGCGCGATCTCCCGCCCCATATCGTCCGTTGCGACCGCGTCCGCGAGGATCCGCGCTTTCGATGCGTGAACGACCCGGCCATGCGCGTGAATGGTCCCGCGGTCCACGGGCCGGAGGAGGTGCAGGTCGAAATGGGACGTGAGGACGAAGGTCTCGTGCTCGATGCTGGCCGCTGCGAAATAGGCGGCGTCGTCGAGGGCCTTGAAGAACACGGACCCGTGCACCTGGCCGGCTGCGTGGAAGAGGTGGCGCCCCACCGGGATCGTGAGGCGTGCCTCGCCATCATCCACCCGCAGGGTCGGATGAAACGATGCATTGCAGGGCGCTCCCAGGTACATGCGCTCAAGCTTTCGATGATGCAACCCGGTCATATGCGGTCGCATGGCCGGTCCCTGTATTTTTGCGACGCGAACCGGCCGACGGGTAAGCCGCCTCGGAAGCCCGCGCTCAGGAAGCGGACGTGGGCGGCGGAGCCCCGCCGGGCGCGGGCCGGGCGCAGGGTGCGCCGGGCCGTGCGAAAAATGGTCGCTACTTGGCGGAACGACCGACGGTTTCGAGGCCGCTGATGATGTTCCAGATCAGGGTACGACCATGGAGTGGGATGTTCGGGTCATTCGCCAATTCATCAAGGATGGACACGGCGCCCGCCACGCGCACGTCGAGAGCTTCCTGCTTGTTCAGGAGCATCTTCTTCGCGTTGTCCGCGCCCCGGCGGATGTTCCGGGGAACGGACGTGTCCTCGATGAGTTGGTCGATGACGTCCGTCATTTGTTTGAGGCGATCGTCAGAATTCATGAGAAGTCCTCCAAAAGGGAGGCGAAACCCGCTCCGGAAAGCGGGGGACCGAGCCGCCGAAAGCACTTTTCTGCTATAAGCTTTGGCTCGGTCATACGGCCCGTCGAACCCGTCGCTCGCCTTCATCTTTCTGGTTCAACGCGCATCCCGCGACACTGCACCACGACGGACAGCCTTTACATACATGAGCCACCCTCGGCCGGTCCGATGAACGAAAGCCGCCGATCAGGGGCGACCGCATACGTCCAACCCGCCACGAGCTGGGTTGGAGTGGGAGCCATCGACGAGCTCCCCCAGGAGATCACCCGATTCCAGGCTTCCCACGCGCTCATCGTCACCGATCCCACCCTCGCGAGAAGCCGTCTCACGGAAATCGTGAAGGCGAAGCTTGCGGACGCCGGCGCCGAGTGCGCCGTCTTCGACGGCGTCCAGCGGAACCCCACCACGCAGGTCGTGGACGACCTCGTGGACGCCTACCGGTCCAACGTATGCGACGCCATCGTCACCGTCGGCGGCGGAAGCCCCCACGACGCCGGAAAGGCCGCCCGGCTCCTCCTTGCGAACGGCGGCGTCCTCGAAGACTACGAGGGCGTCAACTCCCATCTCGGCCGCGGACCCCCGCACATCGCCGTCAACACGACCGCCGGGACTGGCGCCGAACTCAGCCATTACTGCTTCATCACGGACCCGAAACGCGGCCGCCGCCTCATCATCTTCGACCGGCACATCGCGCCCGATGTGAACATCAGCGACGCGGAACTCCACGCCGGGATGCCCGCCAAGCTCACCGCGGAAACCGGAATGAACGCCCTCAGCCACGCCATTGAAGCCACCCTGTCCACGGCCGGGAACGCGTACATCCGCGCGGTCGGCCTCCGCGCCATCCGCCTCCTCGCCGACAACCTGCCCCGGGCGTACGCGAACGGGAACGACATGCATGCGCGCGAGAACGTGGCGCAGGCGGAGTACATGGCCGGTCTCGCCTACAACTCCGCGGGATTCGGCCTCGCAGACAGCCTCGCCATGAGCATCTCCACGGAGTACCATGCCAGTCATAGTGCCCTCAACGCCATCATGCTCCCGGGAGCCATGCGGTACAACCTGCTCTCCGCGCAGACGCGTTTGAGCCGTGTCGCGCAGGCACTCGGTGAACCGGTGGGCCTCCGATCCGAGCGGGACCTTGCCCAGGCAGCCATCGATGCTGTCGAGCGCATGAACGCGGATCTGGGGATCGGTGCGGATTCGGCGGTCGGGACCCTCGATGACAAGGTCCTCGAAGCCGCGGCGGATGCGGTCCTCAAGCACCCGTTCAACGTCAGGAGTCCGCGGCCCGTGACGCGCGAAACCGTTCACGAGCTCCTGACTCGGGCCATCGGTGCGAGCGGCTGAAGTCGGCGCCGCGAGCGAGGTTGTGGGTGGCTTGTGGGCCCCACCGGCTCGCCCCACGACGGACTGCGCCCGCCGGCCCGCCTCGCGACGGACTGCGCCCAACGGCCCGCCCCACGGCGGACTGCGCC
>JBFILE010000404.1:0-3667 GCA_041599855.1 Thermoplasmatota archaeon | reverse complement strand
GCCTATTGAGTACTTAATCGTGACGCCTCGCCCCCACCGGTCACCGCCGGCGCCAGCCCGAGAAGTGATGGGGGTGGCCACCAGTCCGCGATTGATCCGGCGTCCGGGAACGCCCCGACCTCTCGACGATTCGCGCAACCGAGGGCGTGGAGTCTTGACATGCCGGCTGGTGCTGTTCGACACGCTGCACCGTATTCGGCTGTGCCTTCCTGGGCCGAACCGGCAGGCGCATGCAACGACAGTCCGGCATGACCCGTCATGTCCCGGGCGGAGTCCACCGACCCACGCCCGCGGTTTCCGCCAGTTCCCGCTGCAGTCCGAGGACGTGGGCAACCACAGCATCCGAGCCTGCCTTGCCAATCCCGTGGTGGGGCAATTGGGCAAGGTCCGCCTGCACGAGTGAGTCCCCGGTTCCGATCATGCGTTCGAAGTGGTGCCCAAGGCGCCCCTCCAGCACATCGGTCATTTCCACGAGCTTGTTGGACTTCGTCCCGTTGCAGCGCGTACACGATGGGGCGAGGTTCCAGAACGCGTCCACGGGATACCTGCTCCACGGAAGGATGTGGTCCAGTTGCCAGCGGTCCGCGAGGCTGCGGGCGCACCACACACAGAGCAGGGTGCCGGATCCGACGCTGCCACGGATCACGCGACGGTACCGGTTCGTGAGGGTGGAATCGCGTTCGCCGTCCGTCTCCTGGAGTCGGTCGAGGATGCCGTGCACGTCGCGTCCGGTCCGGACTGCGATGCGCGTGGAGAACAACGCCCATTCGGCAAGGACGGCGCCGCGCACCCAGAAGCGCGTGCGACGAATCGCGTCGTACAGCGACGCCGGCAGGACAAGTATCGCGCGGTCACGGCGATGCAGGTCATGGAGCGAGTCGGCCTCGCGCATGGCCGCAGTCGCGCGCCTTGCAGTCGCGTCCCGGATCGCTCCCGCGAAGGCCCCCGCGTCCCACGCGACGTCGTCGCCGAACCGGAGGCCGATGACTTCGGCACGGGCGCCCGGCAGGTTCGGGAGCTTCCGGATGGGCTGGTCGAGGAGGGTCGCGCGCACCTGCAGGATCAGCTTGATCGTGGCCGGATCCAACGGCATGCCGCCACGAAGCTCCTGTTCGATGTGGAACCAGCCCCACGGCTCGTGCACAGCCGCACCGCCGACCCTGCCGGCACGGACACCCGTCGCTGCGACATCCCGCGCGTAGTCCTCGATGTACCCGGAAACCGCGGTCTCGCGTTTCCCGCGTTTGGGATAGGCTTGAGGGATCGGCGAGGAGTGCTGGAGCAGGGGCCAGTAGTAGCTGAGCCATTTCGTGGCGATCCATGCGATCGGGATCCCGTGTTGGTCCCCCGTTTCCGTGGGATGTTCGCGGACATGATCCGTGATGGCGCGAAGAAGCGCGAACTTGTAGGTGGTGTCCTTGACCCCGAGTTCAAGGATGCCTTCGAGGGTGCGCAGGGCGAGGTGTTCGAGGGGCCGAGGCGCCTGCGCCAGAGAATCCGTGGGAACCCCGGCATCCATGGCCATGGAAACCCCTCGCCGGCCTTGAACCCAGCGAACCCATGCGCGTGGACATTCGGATGGCGGGTCGAAGCGGGGAAGCACGTCACCGCCCCATCTGATTTCAAGGACCCGCGCATTCACCCTTTATACCAGCGCCACAGTCCGACGACCCATCGCATGTCGCGCATTTTCCCCCTCCTTCTCGTCGCTGCCGTGTTTTCCGCCGGCTGCTTTGCGAGTGCCCCCGCGAACTCCCCGGACACCAGCAGCCCTCCATCGCCCGCGATCGTCCCCGCATTCACGTACCCCTGTCCCGCCGGAACTGACGGTGGCGGCGCTGGCGACCGTGATGGCGCAAGCGACGTGTGCGCGGGACGCGTGCCTGAACCGGATCGGACACTCGGCGAGCCCCAAGTGGCCCTTCACCCGGACGATCCGGACGTGTTCGTCATTGCCGTGAGCGATGGTCGCCCGCTGGGTCCCGCCGGCGAGGACGGGGCGCCCGATGCGACGCCGCGCGGGCTCGCAACCTATGCGACAACTGACGGCGGCGCAACCTTCGTGCGCCATCGTTTCCCGTTGGAAACCGTTGGAAGCCTCCCGGTGAATGCGGCACCGATGGGCGCAGACCCGGCGGTGGCATTCGACGCCGACGGTACCCTACACTTCACGGGGATCATCCTGTCTCGCACCGGGGCGGTGACAACCGGCGCGTACGACGCCGTCGTCTTCTACGCAAAGTCCGTGGATCTCGGAGCGTCATGGTCGACCCCTGTCGTTCTCGACAACGCCGGAATGAATGATCGGGAATGGCTCACGGTCGCCCCCGACGGCACCTTGTTCGTCACGTGGCGCGACATCAACGCCCCGGGCTCCAAGGTGGCATGGAGCACCGACGCGGGGGATTCGTGGAACCGTGACCCGGAGGCCCTCGTGATCGAGGGATGTGTCCAGATTTCCCCCACGGCCACGTTGCCGACCGGCGAACACGTCGTTGCATGCCGGACCGGCCCCGGGGATCTGACAGCCTACCAGCTCGATCTCGCAACATCCGAGTCCACCGCCCTCGGGACCGCGGTCGGAGGGTGCCGCACGAACAGCGCGCGCCTGACGACGACCCCGAACGGGACCCTCATCGCCGCGTGCTACTATGGCATGATGACGGCGAGTCATGATGGCGGTCGCACGTGGCTTCCGGCCGTCGACGTCTTCGAGTTGACCCAGGTGGACGATGACTGGTCGGATGGGATCGGCCCCAACATCTTCGCGCTGGCGGCGGATCCGTGGGGTGCGGTCCATCTGCTCCTCACCAACTTCCCGGCCGGGGACGATCAGCTGCCGGGGGATCGGGGCGACCGACCCGTTGCCCATGTGGTCCTGGATCCTCTTGACCTGTCCGTGCTCCACGAAGTGGAGGTGAAATCGCGGCAGCCCCGTGGTGAAGCTCCCACGGAGAAGGCATTCTACGGATACGCGGACGACTACTACGAGATCGAGTTCTCGAACGACCGGGGCCTCATGGTGTGGACATCCGATGACTGGACGACCGAGTACGCGTGGGTGCAGCGGGACCCCGGCCCCGGCGAGGCCGGGCAGGGCACCGCGGTGGCGGCGTCAAACCCGCAGGACGCGGCAGAGGAGTAGGCTGGGAATGCGTTCGGGCACATGGCCGTGCGCGCCATGGCCATGGCGCGGCTGGCGGCGAGCACAGGCCTCGGTGCAGCACCCTGCCGATCCTTGCGGCCGCCGGCCAAGTGGACAAGGGAGGGGGAGGGACCGGCACGGCCGCGATCCGCCCCGCCATCACCCCGGATCCGGCGCATCCGCCCCGATGCCAACGGCGAAGCGGTATGAGGTCGGCACGAAGCTGCTCATGTCCACGTGCCATGTTCCCGTGGACGTGGCCGTGGTGCGTTGCTCGCCGCCGCACGCGAGTGGCGTATCCTCGCCCGTGGGCCCGATGAACCGGACGCAGACCGAGTTCGTGGCGCGAACGTGGAGGGCGTCCCCGGCGGCGGCGTGGAACGCGTAGTAGTCCTCGTAGTCGACACCGAATCCGTACACCTCGGCGGTGTAGACAATGCCGGGCGCGATGATGACAGCTTCCACGGGTTCCTCGGGGGCGTCGCGGCCACTCCCGGCGTCATCCTGCGCGATGTGGGAATC
>JBFILE010000403.1:0-3682 GCA_041599855.1 Thermoplasmatota archaeon | reverse complement strand
GCGCAGGAGGAATGAGGGGTGGGGTGCTGCCGAGCCGCGCGAAGCGCGGCGAGGTAGGGGTGGGTGGTGGGAGGCCCAACAGCGCGCCCACCCTTCGCGGCCCGCCCATGGCCACCATTGTAGCCCCATGCGCAACGTCCGTCACGCGCACGCCGGCCAGAGCCCTGCCACCGGCTTCCGCCCCGGCCTCTATCCGCGCCCCTCTTCCGCCACAACATCCACCGTGAGTTCCGGCACCCCGTCAATGGTCACGGTCAACCGGTCCCCGGGCACAACCGCCGCAACCCCCGCGGGCGTCCCCGTGGCGAGGATGTCCCCGCGTTCGAGGGTCACGTACCGGGTGATGTGCGCGATGAGCGCTTCGATGCGGTGGACCATGTCGGCTGTCGTTCCGGACTGCCGCGTGGTGCCGTTCACGTCGAGGCGGATGCCGAGGGCGTGGGGGTCGGTGACCTGTTCGCGGGGAATGACCGTGCCGATGGGGCAGAACGTGTCCATGCCCTTGGCGAGGCTCCACGGTTGCCCGGCCTTCTTGGCGCGTGCCTGCAGGTCGCGGGCCGTCATGTCGAGGCATGCTGCGTACCCGAACACGTGGTCCATGGCGTCCGCCGCCCGCACACGGGTTGCGGTGCGGCCGATGATGACGGCGAGTTCGGCTTCGTGGTGCACGTTCTCGACGCCGCGGGGGATGAGGATCCGGCCGCCGCTTGCCACAAGGGAGGTGGACGGCTTGAAGAAGAACATGGGCTCCGCGGGGGGTTCGCCGCCCATTTCCCGCGCGTGGTCCACGTAGTTCTTTCCGATGCAGACGACCTTGCCGGCGGCGAGGGGCGCGTCGGACCCGGCCACGGCGAGGGGGAATGGCATGGCGTGGTCGAGGACCGCCGCCGACATAAAGCCTATGAGGCGCCGCAGCCCCATGGTGGGTGTGCAGGTCACGGTCCTCGGGAACAGCAGTCGTTATCTGGCGCCCCTTGGCGCCGGGACGAGCTATCTCGTGGAGACGGATGACCGGCGGACCCGCGTCGTGCTCGATTGCGGGAACGGGACGCACCTCCGCCTCGCGGCCATGCTCCACGGTGCGCGCGTGGATGCGCTCGTGGTGAGCCATTTCCACGTGGACAATGCGGCCGACCTCATCCCGGTCATCTCGGGCGGGATGCGTGCGGGCGGGCCCGTGTTCCTTCCGCGGGGTGCGGAGTGGAACCTGGACACGATGCTGCGGTCGTTCAACAAGGACCGGTCGTTCGTGGCGGATGCGCGGGTCGCCGTGGATGAGGTGATGCCGGGGGATCACCGGGTCGTTGGCGACATGGTGCTGTCCTTCGGGGAGGCGCATCACGGGTGCCCGGGCGTCACGGTCCGGTTGGAGGCGGATGGACGAGCCTTGACGTATCTTTCGGACACGGGGCCGCGGGAGGGCCTTGTGGAGATGGTGAAGGATGCGGATCTCGTCCTTGCGCATACGCTTCTTCTTGATCGGTCGGGCCCGGCCGCGTTGTGTGAGACGAACCTGAGCGCAGGCGCCGCGGGTCGTCTCGCCCGGAGTGCGGGGGCGCGGCGTCTTGCGCTCAGCCACATCCCGTTCTACGGGGATGATGCGGAGAGTCTGGCGGAGGCGCGCGCTGCGTTCGGTGGCGAGGTCCTTGTGCTGCGCGAGGGGCAAACGGTCGTGGTGTGATCCGAGGCCGCGTTCGACTTCGGGCGGCCAGCTTGTGATCCGGGGCCGGGTTCGTCGTCGGCACGCGTGACGTGGGATCACAGGCCGAGTTCGACTTCGGCGCGGATGACGTCGCCGCTCTTGGCTTGTTCGCGGGTGACGTGCACGGCGTATTCCCGGTCGAATTCGGGGAAGCGGATGGTGAGTCCGCGTTCGGCGCTGTAGGGGACGCGGAGGACGAGGGTGCCGTTCGCGTCGGTGGCGCCGGTGGAGTGGCGGACGTCGTACGCGCGGGGGTCCGCGTCCGCCTGCGCGTCCTTCGGGAGCATGTTGAGGAGGACGTCGCCGGCGTCGTCGAAGACTTCGGCGTATGCGTTCTCGATGCGTGCGCCGTTGTAGGTGACGTTCACGCTGAGGATGGCGCCGGTGAAGGCTTCGAGGACGCGGGCGCCGGAGTCGGCGTACACGAGGCGCATGCGGCCGCCGGAGTCCCAGCCGGGGGCGGGGCGTCGGAGGACGCTTTCCCAGAATCCGCCGTCGCGGAGGCCTTCGCCGGGGGGCGTGGGTCCGGCCCATGCGCGGTAGAGGGTGGTGTTGAAGAAGGCGGGTTTGTAGAGGATGCGGGCGGCTTGCGCGGGGCCGGGTTCGGTGGCGTCCACCCAGCCCGCGCCGGGGTCGAGGCGTTGCGCGACCACGTAGTCGCCGGGGGTGACGTCGACGGTGGTGGTCATTTCGGCGAGGAGGCCTTCCACGTCGATGGTGGGGGTGGAGGGGTTGTCGATGGGGACGCTTCCGCCGTCGATGAGGAGGTATTGGATGCCTACGGCTTCCATGACGGTGGCGGCGGTTCCTGGGTCGGAGAGGAAGATGGCGCCGAGGACTTCGAGGACCTGGGAGGGCATGCCGGGGAGGGCGTGGGGGTCGATCCAGGAGGGTCGGGGGATGGCGGCGAGGAGTTCGGGGCTGGGGCCGACGGCGAGGGTGCGGCGGAATCCGTAGCCTTCGACGAGGGCGCCGTCGTCCCACCACGCGGCGATGATGGAGTCCTGGGGGGTGGCGTCGCGGATCCATCGGAGGGCGGGTTCGAGGCGGGGTTTCATGGATGCGTTGACGGGGATGCCGTCGCGTTCGTAGCGGAGGAAGGGGGTGGGTGCGCTCCATCCGGTGACGCTTCGGAGGCGCGTGGTGATGGCTTCGCTTTCGAAGGGGCCGCCGAGTTCGACGCGTTCGAGGGTTTCGGAGAGGGGTTGCACGTCCCAGCCGGTGAGGTCCCAGTGGACGGTGCCGCCGGTGGTGAGGCCTTCTTCGAGGATGACGGGGGCGCTCCAGCCTTCGGCGAAGGTGCTGCGGGCGAGGAAGTCTTCTTCGGCGGTGGTTTTCAGGACGTGGACGGCGCGGGCGGGGCCGGAGCCGGCGACGTTGGCAATGGTGCCGGCGTCGGTGATGGAGTAGCGGGCGGTGCCGCCGGCGGTGGGGAGGGTCCAGGCGTCGCCGACGCGGAGGGCGCTGGGGTAGGTGTCGGCGATGGCGGGGGGTTCGCCGTTGAGGGTGCTGGAGATGGTGCCGAGTTCGAGGCGGTCCTGCCGCATGAGGACGTCGCGGCCGCGGACGAGGGTGGCGTTGTCGAAGTCGGCGACGGAGATGAGCCACCAGGCTTCGCCGGGGACGCGTTCGGCGCCGTGGTTGACGAGGAGGATGCGGGTGGCGTTGGGGTTTTCGCGGAGGGTGTAGGTGATGGTGAGGCCGGGTTCCCAGGTGGCGGGGGAGGAGTGGACGGTGAAGGCGTCCGGGTCGGTGCCGGCGCCGGGGGTGTCGGAGCGGTCGGTGCATCCGGCGAGGCCGCTTGCGAGGGTGAGGAGGATGAGGAATGCAGCGGTGGTGCGGGGGGAGGCGGCCACGGCCGCGGAACGGTCCGTGTGCCATAAAACCCCGTGGGATTTCCTGCTGCGACCTGGGAGGGATCCGGGCAGTGGAGGAGGCAGGGGAGGGCAGGGCGCGGCGGGGCAGGGGTTTGCGGGGCGG
>JBFILE010000402.1:0-3689 GCA_041599855.1 Thermoplasmatota archaeon | reverse complement strand
GCAGATCCGGCGGGCGGAGCTGGAACGGCAGTCCACCAGGCTCGCGGCGCTGGACGAACGGCAGCGCGCGGCGGTCGAGCAGCTGACCCGGGGCATCATCAACACGCTGCTGCACGAGCCCACCGTGCGCCTCAAGGCGGCGTGAAACGAATCCTCGCCAACGGTGGTGGGCCCCGCGCCCACCGCCGCCACACCACCGCGGCCGCTCACGCCACCCCCTTCCCGACCGCCCCCGCTCGCCTGATTTTCCTGCGCCCTGTCGACGTCCGCGCCGCCCGCCTATCCCTCGACCAGGGGCCCATCCATGAATGCGGCAACCTCGGCCGCTGTCGGATGCCGCCCGTCCGGACTCGACACATAGAATCCCGCGACCGCATTCGCGAGCGCCAACCGGTCACGGGCATCCGCGCCCAGGATGTGGCCGAGGACGTTCCCCGCGTTCCAAGCATCCCCGGCGCCCGTCACACGCAGGCACTCCACCTCGTACGCGGGGTGGTCGACGGCCCGACCGGTCGCCCGCGGCCACGACGCTGCGAAATTCGCCGTGTGCACATCCAGCGTCGCGCGCACATGTTTCGCCAACGCCGAGCCCATCCCGACGAGTGTGTCGCGCGCACTGTCGCGAGGCGCATCCTCCGGAACCACACCCACCGCCCGGGCCAGGTGATGCAACTCGTTCTCGTTCAACGCGAACACATCGAGATCGTCGGCGGCAAGAACCCGCTCGACGAGGTCCTCGATGTCCGCCTGCGAACGGGACGTCGGGTCCCCCGTGTCGAAGTACGTGATGGCACCGCTTTCGTGACCGATTCGGGCCACATGGGCCGCAAGGGCTGTGCCGCGGCGAACGTTCTGCGACCAGTTCGTGATCACGACCGCGTCCGCTTCGCGGATCCCCGCGAGGTCGTCGGCCGTGAGATCCTCGGGTCCGTGGTCGGCGACGCTTCCACTCGTTGAGATCATCACATTCCGGTTCGCGCCGTCCGAATCCCGGAATTCGAGGGCCGTTGTCACGGCGAGGGTTCCGTCATCCCGGACGCCGCTCAGGTCCACGCCGGAACCTTCGAGAGCCGAGGCGAGGGCGCCGGCGCCGAAGGAATCCGTGCGGCACACGAGGCGGACGCGCACACCGAGGCGGGCGAGGGCAAGGGCCGTGTTCGTGGCATTCCCGCCCATGGCGAAGCGCTGGGGGAGGCCCACGAGATTGCCTCCGCCCCGGCCGTGGATGCCGTCGATCCTCGACCGGAACGCATCGTAGTCGCCCGCCTCCACGAAGTGATCGAGGAAGAAGTCAGGCATGCACACGACGGAGAACCGGGAGAGGTCGCCGGCGTCGCGGAGGATGTCCCGGGCGCGAGCGGCGCTCATGGCCGCCGGAGGACGCGCTTCAGGCAAAAATCCTGTCGCCATGGGAGGGCCCGTCAACCGCCAGCGCCGACGGTTTCCGACCGACCCGGGTAGCCCCAATGTTTTTGGACGCATCCTCCTTACTGCGTTTTCCGAGGGTTCTCACTTGATCACGCTCCTTACGGGGAATTCCCGTGTCCTCGTCACCATCGACGAGCAAGGCAACTGGTCGAACCTGTACTACCCGTTCGCGGGACAATACCAGCATCTGAGGAAGCTGAAGCTCGGCCTCTTCGATGAACGCAATGAAAAGTTCCACTGGCTCGGCGACGAAGGGAGCGCCTTCACGACCGAGCAGAGCTACGTGAACCTCTCGAATGCGGCACGCACGAAGTACGGCGGGAAGGACGTGGACCTCACGGTCACCGACATGGTGCACCCGAACCACGACCTCATCATCCGCAAGTTCACCCTCCGGAACAAATCCAGCGAGCGCCGGACGTGGCGATTGTTCAGCTACCAGAGCCTGACCATTGCGGAGTCCATGTACCAGGACACGTGCTACTGGGACAACGAGCGCAAGACCATCAACCACTACAAGCGCAACTACTACTTCCAGTACTGGGGCCAGCCCGAGTTCGACGCGTACACGTGCGGCGAGCACACCCTGAAAGGCCTCCAGGGGTCCTACGTGGATGCCGAGGACGGCAAGCTCGAGGGCGGCCAGATCAGCCACGGCGCCGCGGATTCCGTCCTCCAGTGGAACGTGGATGTGGAGCCCGGGTCCGAGACCACGGTGCACCTCCTCGTCCTCCTCGGGCACTCCCGGCAGGACGTGAACAACTTCTACGACTACGTGAAGAACCGGGACGTCCAGCAGCTGGAACGCGAAGCCGTCGAGTTCTGGATCCACTGGCTCAACAACAAGAACCTCCGCATCCCGACGGACCTCTCGGAGAAGTGCCACAGCCTGTACCGCCGCAGCATCTTCGTCCTCCGGAACACGGCGAGCACGAACGGGAGCATCATCGCAAGCCCCGACCCGCGGACCCTGAAATCGGGTGGGGACACGTACAACTACTGCTGGTGGCGGGACGGCGGATTCATCTCGAAGGCCATGGACGAGGTCGGCCTCTACGAGAACGCCCACCGATTCCTCCTCTTCGCCAAGGACTCCCAGGAGGAGGAAGGGTACTTCATCCACCGCCATTTCCCTGACGGCACCGTCGGGAGCACGTGGCACCCGCCGCCGTTCATCCAGGTGGACCAGACCGCAGCCGTCGTCTCGGCCGCGTGGCACCACTTCAAGGCCCACGGGGACCTGGACGAACTCCTGGAACTCTGGCCGCTCATCAAGCGCGGCGCGAACTTCCTTGAACGGTTCACGGACCCGAACACGGGCCTCCCGCTTCCCAGCTACGACCTCTGGGAGGAACGGAAGGCCGTCAACATGTACTCGTGCGCGAGCGTCGTCCACGGCCTCGAACGCGCCGAGCGCATCAGCGAGCAGCTCGGGAAGAACCTGGGCCGCTGGCGCCGCGCAAGCGAGCGCATGCGGGAAGCCACGATCCAGCACCTCTGGAACCCCGACAAGGGCGCGTTCCTGAAAGCCATCGACCCGAGGGACGACACCCTTGACGCGAGCACCCTGTTCGCCATCAAGTTCGGCGTCCTCGAACCGGGCGACAAGCGCTCGGAGCAACTCGTGCAAGCCATCGAGAACCGCCTCTGGGTCAAGAAGACCGGCGGCATCGCGCGCTACGAGAACGACACGTACTACGGGCACGAGAACCCGTGGATCATCTGCACCCTCTGGCTTGCGGAAAGCCACCTCATGCTCGGGAACAAGGACCGGTGCCGCGAACTGATCGAGTGGGCCGCGTCGACGGCGAGTGGCACCAATCTCCTCGCCGAGCAGTTGGACGCGCGGACGGGCGAGCACACGAGCGTGACCCCCCTCGTCTGGTCCCACTCGACGTTCGCGGACGTGGTGAACAAGTACCGGCAGGCCACCGAGAGCCGGACCGAATAGCTCGGGACGAGGGGGGCGGGTGAGCGGGCGGGCGGGCGGCGGTTCGACCATCCAACGCCCCCCGGCCCGAGTCCCCTTCCCACGCGACTCTGTGCTCTCCGTGCCTCTGTGCCCTCTGTGGGATTTGACAAGGTGATCCCCGGGCAACCTTCAGAATGCGGCTCCAGCCAACCGGGTACGGAGCGAAAAAAAAAGCCCCTGGGTGAGGGGCGCGGATTCAGGGTCTTCTGGAAGCGCGATCCCCGATGGCCCAGCAACCCGAACACCAAACCGACTTCGAATCCCGCAACTTCCAATCGCCGGACCCCCG
>JBFILE010000401.1:0-3699 GCA_041599855.1 Thermoplasmatota archaeon | reverse complement strand
GGTGTCGAACTCGAAACCGTTGAGGCCGAAGCTGCCGTCGCCTTCGAGGACCACGACGGGATCCTCGGGGCGGGCGAGTTTCGCGGCGATGGCGAAGGGGAGACCGACGCCGAGGGTACCGAAGGGTCCGGGGTCGAGCCATTGGCCCGGCCGGCTCACCTTGAGGACCTTGGCGGCGAGGGCGACCACGTTCCCGCCGTCCCCGATGATGGTGGCATTCTCCGGGAGCGCATCCCGAAGTTCCTTGAGGAAGCGGAGGGCGTTCATCGGCGTTGCTTCACTCGCGAAGGGTTCCTCGTACGTGGCAGCCTTCGATTCCTCGGCGGCGCGGAGGTGCTGGTACCAGTCCTTGCGCTCCGGGCGTGTGGGCGCGAGCATGGCGCCGAGGGCGTCCAGGGTTTCCCCGGGATCCCCCGCGAGGGCCGCATCCGCGGGTTTCACGTTCCCCAGGCGCGCCGCATCCGTGTCGCACGTGACGATCTTGGCATCGTGGGGGAGCTGCTCCCCGAAACTGAGCCGGAAGTCGAAGGGCGTCCCGATCGTGAAGAGGACATCGCACCCGCTGAGGGCTGCGCCTCGGCTCAGGCTGAAGAAGAACGGGTGATCATGGGGGAGGCTGCCGCGTCCGAGGCCGTTCAGGTACACGGGAATCTCGGCCTTCTCCGCAAAGCGCGCGAGGGCTTCGTGGGCCTTGCTCCAGCGGACGGTGCCGCCGGCGAGGATGGCAGGGCGTTCTGCGGCATCGAGGATGGCAGCTGCCGCCTCCATGTCGGACCGGGGCGCGGCGCCGAGGCGCGTTGCCGTGGACCCGGCGTTCCCGCGGGTCTCGTACCGGTCGTCCTCGTCCGCGTCGCTGAAGAGCACGTCCCACGGGACTTCCAGGTACGCGGGGCCCGTGGGCGGGGCGCGGGCCTGCCGGAATGCGGCGTGCACGTACTCCTCGAGGCGGCGGGCTTCGTAGATGCCGCGCGCCCATTTCGTCAGGGGTTGTACCACGGGGAGTTGCGGGCCCTCCTGGAGGGAGCCTTGATCGTAGCGGGTGAGTTCGCCTTGGCCGCCGATGACGACGATGGGGCTCTCGGAGCGTTGCGCGTTCGCGATGCCGGTGACGCCGTTCATGACGCCCGGGCCGGCGGTGACGAGGGCGACGCCGGGTTCGCCTGTGACGCGGGCCCAGCCGTCGGCGGCCATGACTGCTGCTTGTTCGTGGCGCACGTCAATGACCCGGATGCCTTCATCGAGGCAGCCCTCGTAGATGGGCATGATGTGCCCGCCGCAGAGGGTGAAGACGTGGGTGACTCCTTCCTGTTTCAGGGCACGCGCGACGAGGCGACCGCCATCCATGGAGGTGCGGAGGGTGGGGGCGGGATAAATGGGTTCGGGCCGGGGAGGGTTCCTTCGGTGGGTGTGGTGGGGTTGTTTTTTTGGGTGTCGTTGCGCGTCGCGGTTGTATTTTGACTTCCATCAACACGGAGGGCGAGGAGAGCGCGGAGGTTTCACGGAGTCGTTTGACTGTTGAGCCCCGCTCAAAAGGATGGGTTTGTCTGCTTTTGGACATGCGCGTCCACCCCTTGTCGGGCATGGGGCGGTCCGACTATACCCTGCGTGCGACACTACCCGTCTTGTGAAATCCTTCACGATGCCTGTTGCTCGCGACCACGAGGTCGTGACCCTGCTCCTCGATCACGCCCAGTCCCTTGACGGAGTCGCGGGCGTCGTCGTGCGGAGTGACGGCATGGCGGTCGTGCGCCACGACAACGGGGCCTCGCCCACGTTGCTTCGGGCGGCGCTCGCGCCTCTTGCGTGTGCGTGAGCGGCGCTGGCCGGCGTGCCTTGTGGGGGCCTTCTTGGGCTCGCCTCTTCTCGTTTGGTTCGCATCGACCGTCCATCAACACAGGGGGCGCGGGGGGCGCGGAGGCGATTCGGAGCCTCCGGATTCTCCCTATGCCGAGTGGCGTTTTGGACCCGGCGACTTCCCCACGTCCTGCCTGTTCGGACAGTCCATCAACACAGAGGGCGCGGGGGGCGCGGAGACGCCTCCAGGATATCGGATGACGCACGGTTCGTCCCCTGATAGATTCTGGCGAGGGCGCCCTGGGTCGCGGCGAGTTCGCCCCATCCGCCTGCTGAACAAGCAACGACAAACGGGGGCATTTCATCGACCGCCGTGCCCTCCGCGTCCTCTGTGTTGATGGACTGGACCACCGACCAGACACACCCCCGCGTGCTCGCCCACCATCCGCGCCACGGCACGCCCAACCGTTGCGACGCCCCCCGGGTCCAACAATCCCAGACCCCCAAAGCGAGCGCGGGGAAACGCGGAATTCATCAACGCCCTCCGTGCCCTCCGCGCCCCCTGTGTTGATGGACTGGCCCACCCACCAAACCCACCCCGCAGCACCTCAAGGAAATCCCGAGCCCTCAGGAGCCCCCATTCACAGGCTCCAGGTACACGAACCGCAGCAACG
This sequence comes from Thermoplasmatota archaeon, assembly GCA_041599855.1. GTDB lineage: Archaea > Thermoplasmatota > SW-10-69-26 > JACQPN01 > JAJPHT01 > JBFILE01. The sequence continues at coordinate 1,231 of JBFILE010000401.1, read as the reverse complement.
GCACAACTCCCTTCAACTGAACCTCCACCGCGGCGAGCCCATCCGCCACCTGAGCCCCGGAAAGCCCGGAATCCATCACGACCTCGATCCCGAGGAGGACGGCGTCCGCCCCCACGTACATGCTTTCCACGGTCACGACCCGCTCGATCCCGGGAGCCGCTTCGAGGATGCCATGCACCTTCGTGAGGTCCCGCTTGCCCAACCCGCGTCCCACGAGGAGCGCATTCACTTCCCACCCGAGGAACAGGGCGAATCCCATGAGGAGGCCGCCGATGACGACGCTCCCGATGCCGTCCCACACGGGGTTCCCGGTCCACGTGGCGAGGATGAGGGAGCCGGCCGCGATGGGGAGGCCCACGAGGGCGAGGCCGTCCTCCACCAGGATCGTGAGGAGGGTCGCATCCCGGTTCTCCTCGATGAATTCACGGACCGTGGCGACGCCTTTCGCCCGTGCCCCGAGGACGGCTTGCCGCACCGCGATACCGAGGCTTGCGCCTTCAATCACGATTGCAATCCCCAACACCCAGAGGGCGAGGGTGATGTCGTGGAGGGGCTCGGGGTGCAGGATCTTCTCGATGCCCTCGATGAGGGAGTATGCGCCCGCCACGCCGAAGAGCAGGACGGCGACGAGGAAGCTCCAGAAGTACGCGCTCTTCCCGGTGCCGTACGGGTGCTTCGCGCTCGGGGGTCGCTTCGCTCGCGAAATCCCGACGAGGAGCAGTACCTGGTTTCCGACGTCACTGAACGAGTGCGCGGCTTCCGCGAGCATGGCGCTCGATTGGGCAACGAGGCCCGCGCCCAGCTTCAGGATGGCGATGATGAAGTTCGCGACGAGCGCGGCGATGACTGCGATGCGGGAGCCGGAGGCCACGAAGCCCGACGGCTACCGACCGGCATAGAGGTTGCGAGCCCCATCGGAAAGGACGCAACTCATCGCGGCCGCCCTTTCGGTGCCTCCGTTGCTCCGCGTCTCCGTGTTGATGGAAGCCAAAATCCCACCGCATTCCGCAACACACCAACAACGCTTCGGAACTCCACGCCCCAACAACCCCCCCTACACAACCTTCCCAAGCACCCCAACCGCCTCATCAACCTCGACCCCCGTCACGATCAACGGCGGCGCCAACCGCACCACATGCGCACCCGCCGCATTGACCAGCAATCCGGCCGCCTGCGCCGCATCCTTCACACGCTTCGCGTCCGGCGCCGTCATCACAAGCGCATTCAAGAG
>JBFILE010000400.1:0-3700 GCA_041599855.1 Thermoplasmatota archaeon | reverse complement strand
CGTGAGCTGGTTCGAAGCGGATGCGTACGCCCGGTGGGCCGGTATGCGCCTCCCCACGGAAGCCGAATGGGAGAAGGCCGCGACGTGGGACCCAGCCACGCGAACCAAGCGGCGGCACCCGTGGGGCGACGCCCCGTGGACGCCGGAGCATGCGAACCTCGATCAACGGCTGTACGGCACCGCACCCGTGGGCGCGTACCCGAAAGGGGCGAGCGCGTACGGCTGCCACCAGATGCTGGGCGATGCGTGGGAGTGGACATCGAGCACATTCGACCCGTACCCCGGGTACCGGCCGTTCCCGTACAACGAGTACTCGACGCCGTTCCTCGGCCGGGGCTTCAAGGTCCTGCGCGGCGGCGCGTGGGCGACCCGCGCGAACGTGGCACGAGGAACGTTCCGCAACTGGCATCAGCCCGACCACCAGCAGATCTTCGCCGGGTTCCGACTCGCCGCGGACCTACCCGAAGGAGACGCCCACCCATGATGGCGAACAAGGAGAAGACCGCGATCGATGATGCATTCGCAGCGGACGTGCGGGCCGGCTTGACGGCGACCCCGAAAACCCTGCCTCCGGTGTGGTTCTACGACGCGCGCGGCAGCGAGTTGTTCGACGCCATCACCGAGCAGCCGGAATACTACCTTACGGCGACCGAAAAGGCCATCCTCGCGGAGCACGCGACGGCCATCCTCGCGGCCGCCGGCCAAGGCGCAACGGTGACCCTCGCCGAACTCGGGGCCGGGAGCGCCACGAAGACCCGGGTCCTCATCCGCGCGCTCCTCGCCATGCAGGGGGAAGTCGAATACACGCCGATCGACGTGAGCGGCGAAGCGGTCGAAGCGGCAGCGAAAGCCTTGTCGTCCGAATTCGACGGCCTCACCGTGCGCCCCATCGTAGGCCGCAACCGGGAAGCGATCCTGGACCTCGACGCGGACGACCCCCGCACGCGCCTCATCCTGTTCATCGGCAGCAGCCTCGGCAACTTCGAGCCCGCGGACGCGGCTCGGTTCCTGAGCGATGTGGTGCATGTGATGCGCCCGCAGGATCGCCTCCTCCTCGGTCTCGACATGATGAAGGAGCGCAGCATCCTCGCCCACGCGTACGATGACGACAAGGGCGTGACCGCGGCCTTCAACCTGAACGTGCTCGCGCGCATGAACCGGGAACTCGCGGCTGATTTCGACCTCGACTCGTTCCGGCACCGGGCTGTCGTGAACGAGGACGAGGGCCGCGTCGAGATGCACCTTGTCAGCACGAAGGATCAGAACGTGCACATCGGCGTCCTCGGCCTCGATGTCGCCTTCGCTGCCGAGGAGAGCATCCACACCGAGAACAGCTACAAGTACTCGCCCCGGTCCCTCGCGCGCGTCCTCGACAAGGCGGGTCTCGAGAACCAGGAAAGCTGGTACGATGCCAAGGAATGGTTCGGCCTGCACCTCCTCAGGAAGGCAGACCGATGAACGTGGCGCCATGCGCGCACGCGCCCCCCACCGTCGCGGAGCCGTCGAGTGCCTCTTGCAGGGACTGCGGGGCGGACGAGCAGTTGCGGTCGTGCGCGTCCTGTGGCTTCGTCGGGTGCGCGGACTCCCGCCACGGCCACATGAGCGCCCATTGCGAGGCCGAGGGCCACCCGGTGATCCGCGAGGTGGCGGACCCGGAGGACGCGTGGACGTACTGTCACACGTGCGAAGCGTACCTGTGATGCGGGGCAGCGTCCCTGGGGGCAGGCGTTCCGCGGGCGCCGGGCGGGCGGACGTCGGGCGCGGCCCGAATCGATCATCACGCCGAGGCATGGGGATGCCTGCCCCGGCGATGTTCCCTTTCCGTGCACACCCCGAACAGCAAGGACATCCCCTCCCGCCGCCCACGATGGGTTGTGACCCCGATGCTTCGGACAACCCTTCGCATGACCACGTTCCTTGCCCTCGCAACCCTCCTTGTGGGTGCCTGCGCCCCTGCCCAGGCGGGTGGGGGGTCCGCGCCGACCGCGACCAAGTACCTCGACGAATACGACCCAACGATCGAAGACCGGTTCCTCGACGAGTACGATCCCACGATCGAGGACGAAGTCCGGAAGGTGTACGCGCCGAACCACGGAGACATCCCCGGCGAATTGCGGCCTCGCGCTCCCCGGCTCTGATCACGGCCTGACAACTCGCCGCGCGCAACACCGCGGCGACGCCGGCGGAAGCACACTCACCCACGACCCCGCCCGCCGCGACCCCCCAACCCCCCACAGTTCTTATATGGGGGCGGGGGCTCGCCTGCGCATGGCCCACCCGCTGCTTCGCGTCCGTGCCGCAGGCAGCTTCATCCAGGGACGCCTTCCCGCCGGCTGCGCCATGTGCGAGCAGGGCGCGAAGATGGTCGTTTTCGTGACCGGCGTCTGCCACTACAAGTGCTTCTACTGCCCCATCAGCGCGGAGAAGCGCATGAACGCGTCCACGTGGGTGAACGAGAAACGCATCGACGCGGACGATTTCGAAGCCATGGGCGAGGAAGCCCGCGCCATGGATGCGAAGGGCACGGGGCTCACGGGCGGCGACCCCATGTACGATCCCGAACGCACCCTCCGGTACATCCGTTACCTGAAGGAGACGTTCGGCCCGAAGCACCACATCCACCTGTACACCCAGATTCCGTTCGATCCCAAGTGGCTCGCGGAACTGGAATCGGCCGGCCTTGACGAACTCCGGTTCCACACCCCCGATGAGGTGTGGCCGGACGTGGACGCGCACCCGAAGTTCGCGACCCTGTACCGCCGTGCCATGGAGACGAGCATGACGGTCGGCATCGAGATCCCGTGCATCCCCGGTTCCCAGGACCAGATGGAATCCCTCGTGCGGTGGGCGGACGGCGTCGGCATGAAGTTCGTGAACGTGAACGAGATGGAATTCTCGGAAACGAACTACGCGGCGCTCCTCGGCCGCGGCTACCGCATCAAGGACGATGTCACGAGCCGCGCCATGGACTCGGAGGAAGTCGCGAAAGCCGTGATGGAACGGGTGTACGGCGGCGACAACCCGGTCGCGATCAGCTTCCACTTCTGCAGCTCCCCGTACAAGGACGCGATCCAGCTTCGCGAGCGCCTGAAGCGGCGGGCCGCCATCGTGAAGCGCCCGTTCGAAGCCTTGACCGATGATGCGACCCTGATGCGTGGCGTCATCGAGTGCCCGGACCCGGAAGGGCTCCTCGACGAGATCGTGGAATCCTTCGAGGTACCCCGGGACCTGCTGGCCGTCGTGGACGGGAAGCTGTACCTTGAGCCGGAACTCCTTGAGGAGATCGCCGAGGATGTCCCTTACCCCTGCTACCTGAGCGAGGTGTACCCGACGGCCGATGAACTCGAAGTCGAGCGGACTCCGTTGAACGGTCTTCCGGGCCTCCCGGAGTGAACAGGCCTTCGGCCGATCGCATCCGGATGGAGTCGAATCGAGTGGTGCCAATTTAGGTCGAGCGGTACAGTCATGCCGGGGGATGATTCCTCGTCCTCGGAGCGGTCGGTTCGTGGGCCCCGCGGCGAGGCCGGGTTGGGACACGGTGGGCCAGGCTCGACCGAGGTGCCGCCGCCGGGGGGAGGCGGAGCCGGGCGGAGGGGTGGGGTGCCCACCAACCCACGCGCGGCGCGGCGAGGTTGGGGGTGGGCTGGTGGGGGCCCCAACCGTCACACCCACCCCTCGCGACCCGCGCGAGTGCCATAGG
>JBFILE010000399.1:0-3706 GCA_041599855.1 Thermoplasmatota archaeon | reverse complement strand
CGTGCCGCCTTCGCGCTCCGCGCCCGGAAGTACCCGAGCAGCAGCGTCAGGTTGAGAAGGACGTGCGCCGTGAGCACGGCCGTCATGACGACGCTGGGCACCGTGTGCCAGAGCTTGGACACGTACTTGTAGCCGTTTCCGTGGAGGAAGGGCTTCGCGTACAGGAGCAGGAAGCCGGTGCCCTGCGCGACGATGGCGAGGCCGAGGAGGGCCCAGTCGAGGTTGGCGCGAAGGGTGCGTGTGCCGCCCTTGCGGCTCAGGGTGCCGAAGCCGCCGCGCGCGAGCTTCCACGCAATCCAGCTCCCGTAGGCCACGGCCGTCGTGGCCGCGATGGCGATCGATGAATAGTACAGGTAGTTCTCGTCCACGAAGAGCGTCTTCCACTCGGGTGTGACCGAGAGCCACGCGAACGCCACGATGCCACCCCAGGCAACGATGTGGGCGGCGCCCTGCCAGGCACGATCCCGGAGGCGCGTTGCGAAGTTCGAGAGCGCGGGCGTGTTCACGACAACATGGCCGAGGCTCACAAGGAGGAACCACATGCTCCACGCGCTGTGCCAGTACTTCGCCCAATCCTTGATGGCGGTGACCTTCAGCCAGTCCTTCAGGTACAGGATGAGGAACCCGCTTGCGATGGCGAGGGCGGCGGATACGAGCAGGTGGCGGCCGAGGGAACGCCGGTCCGATGACCATGCAGGCCAGTCGATGGCGAACACGGCGACCATGGCCACGAAGGTGACATTGTACCACCAGAGTTCGACGCCGAATTCGGGCACGAGCAATGTGCCGGCGAACAGCCCCGCGCCAAGCGCCCACGCAAGGGGCCGATTGGGGATTGCGAGGCGGCGTGCGGGGGGCACGACCCCATGGAGCGCCGCGCCCGGGACTTAAGGGTTGCTTGAACGTCCTTCCGCAATGAGCGGGTACGAGTGGAGGGCGGGGGTCTTGGTTGGGTCGAAGTCGGTCAGGCCGTTCTCGGGTCCTTGCCACGCTTGACGGCTCGCGGTTCCATCAACACAGGGGGCACGGAGGGCGCGGAGAGTCGGATGCGCGCCTGCCCCCGTGCCCCCCGCGCCCTCTGTGTTGATGGACAGACCGGGTGTCAACGGACAGCGCGGCCCCACCCAACCAAGGCCGCACCGGATGACCCCCCTACCCGAACGCCACCGTCGCCACGACCCCCAGATGGTCGCTCGCCCGCGCATCCCCCACCACGCGGGCACTCCGCACATCCCAGGCGCCGCGGAGCCACACATAGTCGATGCGCTCCTCCGGCGTCCCCGCGGGCGAGGTCCACCCGCTTGCCGCGGCCGCCCCGGGATTCGCGGTCGCCCAAGCATCCGTGAAGTTCCGGCTGAGCACGCCGTACGCGACATCCTCCTGAAGGGGCTCGGTGTTGAAGTCGCCGAGGATGATGGTGGGCCCGGTGCGTTCGGCGAGGGCCACGATGCGCTCCGCCTGACGGACCCGGTCTTCGGCGAACGGCTCCGTCTGGAGGTGGGTGACGATGATGGGTACGGCGCCGAGGGGTGTCACGATGCGCGCCGTGACCGCGACGCGTTCGATGCTTTCCTCGCGCGGGAGGAATTCCCACGCAGCCGCCTCGATGGGCCACTTGCTCAGGATGCTGACGCCGTACACCTGCTCGCTGGTTGCGGGCCCATGGTATGCGTACATTCCCAGCTCGTGGGCGAGCCAGCGGACGCCATCGGTCTTCGCACTCGTGATGCGGGACCCTTCACTCTCCTGGAGGCCGACGATGTCGGCGCCGGACTCCCGGATGACGTCGCGAACCTGGGCGAGGTTCACGAGGCCCGTCTGCCCATCCGAGTACCATTGGTGGACGTTGTACGTCATCACGGTGAGGGCGCCGGGCACGGTTGCCGCGTGGTCCGCGGGCACGCCCCGCGCGTCGTGGTACAGGGTCGCGGACGCGGCGAGGATGGCGGCTGCGAGGACGGCGCCGACGAACCGTCCGGTCCCCGCGGGCCGCGCGCCCGCCTTGGGCGCCGGCTCGCGGTCGCGGGATGTGTCGCGCGAGGGAACGAGTACGACCACCGGCAGGAGGACGCCGACCAGGAGGAGGAAGAGGCCCGCGTTCCCGCGGGTGAATGCGCCCACGGGTGCGGGCATGAAGGCCCAGTTCCCGGCGCTGACTTCGAGGAAGATCAGCACGATGGCGATGAACTGGATGATGGCGAGGCTGATCCCCATGCGCCGCAGGGACGTGCCGGACCCCCGGGTGAGGCCGTACTCGAGGAGGAGGATCGCCGTGATCTGGGCGACCATGAGGGAGGTGGGCCCGACGAGCCCGAAGACGAGGAGGTCCGCGAGTGCCGCTGCGAAGAGCACGGCCGCGCCGGCGATGCCCAAGCCATGGAGGGTTCGTCCGCGGAGGATGAGAAGCGATGCAGCGAGGATCCCGAGAAGGGATGCGGCAGCCACCTGCACGGGGTCGCGGGGAATCCACGTGGAGACGGCGGCCACCGACCCGAGGAAGGCGTACTGCATGAACAGGAACGCGGCAAAGGGCGCGGGGTCCACGAGGCCGCCGGGCGCCTGCGCGTCGAGCGCGGGGCTCGCGAGTGCCCGTCGGCCGAGGATCACGAAGCCGGCGGCGCCGAGTCCGACCGCAGCCACACCGAGCACCGCATCATGGTACGGGGCGGAATCGAGGACGGCCCGCCCGGCCACATGGAGCAGGACACCGAGGGCGGCCGCGAGGGCGAAGGTGCGTTCCAGTCGCTGGAGGAGCGCCACGAGGACCGGGGCCGCAACACCGTGGAAGATCACGGCGGCGAATACCGCCACGTGCGGCTCGGGAATCATGCTCGCAAGGGCGGCGATTCCCGCGGCCACCGCAAGCACGGTCAGCGTCTTCGGGGAAAGGGGCCACCGGCGTTGGAGGCCCATCACGAACAGCAGGCCCGTGACGAACAGCATCACGAGGCCCGCGGTCGCGTTGGGCCCGTCCACGCTGAAGTTCAGGATGAATACCATCGCAAACGCACGGTCGAGGGTGACGAGCAGGAGGAAGGTCAGTGCAGCCGCGGCCAGCACGGCTCCGGTGTCACCGATGGCCGTGCGGGGAGGGTTGCCGGCTTCGCGCATGGGGGCCCGATGGACGGACGGAGCGTTTAGGATTGGCGCTTTTCGACAGGGATTTCGCGGACCTCCCCGTTTCGAAACCCATGGCTGCATTCGAGCGCACCGTGGTGATCGCCCGCCCGGCCGCGGACGCATGGGCCGTGCTCACGGACCTGGATCAGGCGTCCTCGCTCATGCCGGACGTCGTGAGGATCGAGCGATTGACGGACGGACCCTTCGGGGAGGGGACCCGATGGAACGAGACGCGGCGCATGGGCAAGCGGGAGGGAAGCTCGGAGATCCGGGTCACGGCGTTCGACGCGGGCCGCATGTACGCCACGGTTTCCGAGATGGGGCCCGTGTGGGCGCGGTACACGTTCACGGTGGACCCCGTGGACGAGGGAAGGTGCCGGGTGACCCTCGTCGGCGAAGCGAAATTGGCGAGCATCCTCGGCATCTTCAACCGGCTGTTCCTCCGGATGATGGAGAAGGCGGACGGGGACCTTCTCGCGAACCTGAAGAAGGTGGTCGAGGCGGACGTGGCGGAACCCTCGTCGGGGTGATCCCGACCGCGCGTTGGGGCCGCGGCGCGGGCAAGGCTGGCGCGCGGGCAGGAAGG
>JBFILE010000398.1:0-3707 GCA_041599855.1 Thermoplasmatota archaeon | reverse complement strand
GCGGCCGCCCACGGGGGATGCGGCAGCGAGGCGGATGGCCTCCGCCGCCGGCGTCGTGGTCGTGAACCACGCGGCGGCCGCAAGGACGACAAGCACGCGCGCCGCAACGACGATGCCGACGCGCACGCCGTCCGCGGAGAGCGGGCCCCAGAGTGGATCGCCCGGAATCGCGACCGCGAGAATGAGGCCGTGGAGTGCAAGGAACGGGAGGGAGAATGCGAGGAATCGTGCCGGGCGCAGGGTGCGGGCATCCAATAGCAGGGCCAGGACAAGGGCGCCGGGGGCAAGAAGATGGATCGGGGGCAGGAGGACGGCGGCCACCGTGACCGCGAGGACGAGGAGCGCCTTTCCTCCGGCATGCTGGCCCCGCATCACGTCGGCACCTCAAGGGGCGCCGCTCGCGAGGGGCGCAGGGGTGCACGGATGAATCGGGCATCCGTGATCACGTGCAGCGTATCCGCGGCATCCACGAGGCGCGCGTCCACGGTGGCCGCCACGATGCAAATGCCCTCGGCGGCCCGCTCCCGGAGGACGGCCAGGACGGCGGCCCCGTGGGCCGAATCCTGATGGGCCGTCGGCTCGTCGAGGAGCACGACGCGGGTGCCGGGCGCGAGGGCCCGCGCCACGGCAAGCCGCCGCGATTCGCCCCCGGAGAGGGCGTGGGGGGCACGGGCGAGGGCGTGACCCAGGCCGAGTCGGCGCGCCAACCCATCGTCGCCGCCGCATTCGGCAAGGACGGTCTCGTGGAAGGTCCACCCATCGGCGCCGTGGAGGGCGGCCGACGCAAGGGTCGGGAATGCGTCGCCGGGGTCGCGCCCCACGAGGGTCACGCGGCCCACGGCATCCGGGTGGACGCCGGCCAACGCCCTCAGGAGGGAGGATTTGCCGGCGCCGTTCGGGCCCGTCACCACATGGAGTCCCGGCCCCAGCCGCAGGACGACGTCCCGGCACACGGCGGGAATCTGCAGGTCGGCTTCGATGAGGTCGGGGGCAGAAGGACGGCGGCTCCCCGATGGCCGGGGTTGGGACCGGGGACGGGGTACGGGCGCGGCGCCCGCACCGTCTCCGGGTTCGCCGGCGGACAGGTCGAGGAGGTGGTCCGCGAGGGGCAGAAGGATGCCTCCGGCCGGTTCGGTGACGATGACGAGGCGATCCTCGGCGGCTTCGCGGATGGCGTCGAGGACCCGGGCCAGGCTGTCCGGGTCGAGCCCTTCCAGGGGTTCGTCAAGGAGGAGCACGGGGGCGAAGGCCCGGTCCGGTCCTGCCGCCGCGAGGAGGGCGAACGCGCCGGCCATGGCGGCGCGTCGCGCCTCCCCCGCCGACAGCCGATCCGACGGGGCGCGCGCCGTCAATCCGAGCCGCGAGAGGGTGCCTTCGATGGCGGGGACCCCGACCGCCGATGGGATGCCGGCGGCTTCGAGGCGCGTCGCCGCTTCCCCGAACACGTCGAGGGCGAGCAGCGTGTCCTCCGGTCGCTGCATGACGAGGGGGGCAGTGGTTGCGAGGGTGCCGGGAGCCGCCGTCAGGGGATCGGACCCGGCCACGCGGACGTGCCCGTCCACCGTGACGCGTCGGCGGAGGCCATGGAGGCCGGCGAGGACGTCGAGCAGCAGCGATTTTCCGGCGCCGTTCGCGCCGGTCACGACGGCAAGGCCCCGCCCCGGCCAATCCAGGCGGGGGATGTGCAGGACGGCGCGGCCGCCGATGGCGACGGTGAGGTCGCGGATGCGGACGACGGGCGCGTCATCCAAGGAGCGGCGCCTCCACGACGTGGATCACGATGCGGTTCAACGTGGTCGCGTTCAGCTTCTCCAGGATGCGCAGGTCGTCCTCAAGGAGGTCGCCCGCCGAAAGGAGCATCACGTCGAGGCCGAGTTCGGCTGCGTGGAAGGCGGCGCGCGCAGGCGCGAACACCATGTCCGGCTCGCGCCCCGCGGATGCCGCGAGGACGCGCGCGCCGGTGCCATGGGCGGCGACCCGCGCCATGTCGTTCCAGGGCAATTCGCGGAGGAGCCGGGTGCGGTCCACCGCGGCGCTTCCCCCTTCGCCCGGGCTCGGGACCCGGACCACCATGACCCGGCCGGGCGTCAGCGCGACGACGCCTTCCAGGTCGCCCACGATGACCTCATCGCCGCTGGCCGCGTGGGAGAGGGCGCGTCCAAGGGAATCGCCGGATGACCCGTTGCGGTTCCCGGGTGCCCCGATGGCACCGCTCGGCGCCCCCACGCGGGCCCCCTTGCGCGAGGCGCTGCGGACGGGCGGTGACCCCCCTCGGGCAGGGGCTTCCGCCCGGGCGGGCGGTGCATCCTTCTCGTGCGCGCGCGCGAGGGCGGGCGCGGTGCGCGCACACAATTCCCCATGGGCCATGAAGAGGGCCACCCGTTCCCCCCGGGTGATCGGCTCCGTGGCGCGGGCACTCGTCACGTGGATCTCGGCGAGGCTCTGCACGGCCTCGTCCACGGCGCGTTTCAGCTCCCGGAATCCCTCCGTCAATGCCTGGAGCCCCGCTCCCGTGGGGGCCGGGGCTCCGTCGACGCGCGTCGTGAGGCCCTCCTGTTCGAGGCGCTTCACGTGGGCACTGACCGCCTGGACGGTCACGCTGAGGGCGCGGGCGATGTCGGTGAGGCTGCGGCCCGGCCGCTCATGGAGTTCCCGAAGGATCATGAGCTGGGTCAAGCGGGTCCGGTCCCGGAGACTCACGGCAGGCACAGGGTCCGAAGCGCGCGTGGACGGGATGACCATTCCCGGTTACCTTTAAGCCGAGTCCATGGAGTTTGAGGTTCCTCAAGGAGGATTGAAACCGTGCGCCCGATCGTTGCCGGAAAACTCGCCCTCGGAGCCGTCATCTTCCTTCTCCTCCTTGCCACCGTGGGTGGCATGTTCTACCTCAAGTTCGTCATGCTGGACCGGGACGCGGGCGCAGCGTCGGAGGTCCGTCTCGACGTGATCCAGAAGAACGGGACCCGCCTCTTCAGCGGTCTGCTGGATGTTCCGGAGGGCACGGCCCTTGATGCGCTCCTCCGGGCCGGCGAGCGATCCGGCTTCGACGTGGAAGTCTCGGAGTTCGGCGGCGGCGCCTACGTCCGCAGCGTGGACGGCGTCGGTGAGGCGGACGGCGGCGGGTGGGTCTACGAGGTGTACGACGAGGGCGGGTGGACGTCGCCCCGGGAAGCGGCCGACGTGTACCGCCTCGGCGATGGGGCCTCCTTGCGTTGGCGGTTCACCACGGATCCTGCTCGGTGATCGCCGCCGACCGGGGGCCCCGATCCTTCGATCTGTGTGTCGCAAACCTTAAGCCCGTGTCACAAATTGTCATGCTTGTCCCCGGCGAGAACGGGGGGGTGTTGCCACCATGAGACTCTGTTGCGAATCGTGCGGTGCCGGCCTCGTGCCGGCGTTCACCGGACTCCGTTGCCCGAGGATGAATGCCTGCGGCCGCGGCGGCCTCATCGAGGACGCCTACACCCTTGCGCCGTCGTTCATCCACCACGACGCCATCGACCTCGGCGTTCCGGCATGACCGGGGCGCCGAACCCCTTCCGTCCACCGGGCGCGCGTTGCCGCGCGCACCCGCCTTTCCCCCATCGGGCACGCGTTGCTGCGCGCCTTCCGCCCATCGGGTGCGCGTGGCTGCGCGCACCCGCCTTCCGCCCATCGGGCACGCGTTGCTGCGCGTCTTCCGCCCATCGGGCACGCGTTGCTGCGCG
>JBFILE010000397.1:0-3719 GCA_041599855.1 Thermoplasmatota archaeon | reverse complement strand
GGTGGACGCGTCCACCCCCCCCCGCCCGATGTGGGGCATCATTCGATGTCCACGTGCTTCGCCTTGCGCTTCGCACCCGCCGCCTTCGGCAACGTCACCGACAGGATGCCGTTGCGGAATGTGGCCTTCACCTGGTCCCGATCCACCGCTTCGGGGAGCGTGATGTACCGTTCGAAGGACGTGGAGGACCGCTCCCGGTGCAGGTACCCTTTCCGGGACTCCTCCTCTTCGTGGTGGGCGTCGGCGCGGACATGCACGCGGTTCTCCTCCACATCGAGCTGGATATCGTTCTTCTCGACGCCGGGCAGTTCCAGTGCGAGATTGAAGCGGGTCTCCTCGTCCGCGAGGTCGGTTGCCGGCGACCGCGTGCCCAAGGCACCCATCCGGGACGACCACCGGCTGGACAGGGGCTCCGCTACCCGCTCGATGAGTTCCCGTCGGACGTTGTCGATGCGCTCGTCGATATCGTCGATGAGGTTGCGTCGATTCATGAGAAATCCTCCCGGCCCCTACCGTTGCGCATGGGAAAATGGTGTCGGCACGAAAGGGGATGGGCCGGAGGGGTTCCCGCGTTGGGTCGCGCGGCGGAATGGCCCGTGAAGCGGGGGGCTCGACAGGATGTGGCCCGCGCGCCGGAACGCGTGGGGCGACGCCGGGCGATTGACCCGTCCCGACCCGTCTTGGGTGGTGGTGGTGGTGGTGGCGGTCGTTACGCACCCGGGGGGGGCATCGTCACCGCATCGTGGCCGAACACATCCACCGGCGTCCGCTCCCCCATCTCGCCCACGAGCGGCGTCCGCATCATGGCCGCCACTTCCGCGGGCTCCTGCGTCCGCGCGAGCACCCACATGAGCTTGATGTACGCGACCTCAGGAAGCATGTCCTCCGCCGGGATCACGCCCGCATCGAGGAGGTCGCGGCCCGAGGAGTAGACGTTCATGTTCACGCGGCCGCTCAGGCATTGGCTCGTCATGACGACGAAGCCGGGGCCCGCGTCCCGACCATCGTACCGCTTCCGCGGTGACCCGTCCGCGTTGGCGCCCGAGCAGATGGTGCGCACCATGTCGAGGTTGCGTCCCGCCACGTGGCCAAGGCCCGTGCCCACGAGGATGACGCCCTTGAGGACGACCTTGTCGAGATGATCCGGCCAGAGTCCCGGGTACGATTGGATCATGCTCACCTCCTCGTCGAGGGCGTCGTCCACCTCCACCGTGACGTCTGGCTCGGATGTCCGGTACGCTTCATCCAGGACGGCTTCCGCCGCAGTGGCCCAGCCGAGCGGGTGGGCATTGATCGACTGGAACGCATCGCGGCGGCTCGTGTGCATCTTGCGGACGCGGGTGCCGCGGTGGATGGCGCATCGGCCATCGCTCGTGGTGTCATGCATGACCACGACCGGTTCGCCGAGGTTCGTGGACGCCGCCACGCGCACGGCGCTTGCGAGGTTGATGGACGCATCCGAGGACGGCCGGTCTGAGGAGCGCTGCGCGCCCACGAGGACAACGGGGCCCGGGAGGCCCTTGTTGAAGAAGAACGCGAGCGCGGCGGCCGTGTACCCCATGGTGTCGGTGCCATGTGTGACGACGACGCCGCGGGCGCCGCCGTCGAACTCCTCCTTGATGGCGTGGGCAAGCTTCTGCCAGTGTTCGGGTTGGAGGTCCTCGCTGAACATGCTGAAGACGATGCGGGTCTTCACGTTCGCGATGGCGAAGAGTTCGGGTGCAGCGAGGGCAAGCTGTTCCGGGCTGGTTGCGGGGTTCACGGCGCCCGTCCGGTAGTCCACGTACGAGGCGATGGTGCCGCCGGTCGCAAGGACGCTCACCGCGGGCAGGCCCGGGCTCGTGGGAATCTCGCGCGCAGGAGCCGGGCGCACCCGTGCCGGGGCCACCTTCGTCACCCGCGATCCCGGGGTCACGGCTACGCCCACGTTGTAGCCGGAAGGGAGTTTCAGGGTGACAATGTCGGCTGCGCTGAAGGCGTGGTGCTCCATGAGGATCCCGCGCTCCGTGCGGTCATCCGACGGAACGACCTCGATCTCGTCACCGGGCGCGACCCCTGCGGCGTCCAGGAGGCCCTTCACGAAACCCTCGTACGGCATGAAGGTCGCGAACGGAGGCGCCGTATTAAGCCTTCGTGGCGGGCGTGTTGGGGATTCCGGGCCCCATCAGGGCTCGCGGCCGGATACCGGTGCATGCGGCAGCGATCGGCGGATGTGGACACCGGCGGCTGCTGCCCGGGCCGTCGCGGGCCGGCTCCGTCCGCGGATCCCGCATGGCTTAAAGCACCGATCGGCGCCTGCCCGATTCCGATGCCCTCGGGACACGTCATCCACTTCTACATCTACGACACGGGCGGCGACGTGGACCTCGGGACCGTGGGCACCATCGCCGACGAGCATCCGTTCTTCGAGGAACTGGAGATCCGGAAGACGGCGCCCAAGTACGTGAACCTCCCCCGGCCCCTCACCGTGCGGTTCCCCACCCAGACCCTCATGACAAGCGTGGGGCCGGTCGTGGCGGAGATCAGCGCCCGCATCTTCGCCCTCGGCGCCGTCAGCATCGCGATCCGGTTCCCGTTCACGGTGCCCGAGATCGCCGACCTCGTGGACTGGGGGACGATCCGGGTCGCGAGGGAAACGGCGCCCGCGGCCGCGGGGCCCAGCGTCGCGGCCGACCCCCCGGTGGCAGCAATGCCCGGATCCGACCGCGGCGCAGCCGGCGCCACGGCCCCGGCAAGCGGCCCGGAATTCCAGAGCCTCGAAACCGTGGCCCGCGCCCGCTACGATTCCCTCATGGGCACCCTCCGGTCGAGCCTCCGCGACACATACGTGGTGCAGGTGGAACCGGAACCGTACGTGGTGTACGCCCTGACCGACGCAGGCGCCTCCCCGGACGCGCTCCTTGCGGATCACCGCCGCCCCCTCGCAGGCCTCCTTGCCGGGGAACGCGATTGGAAACGCCTCGCGACCGAGGAGGTCGAAGACAACCTCCGCTACTGGTTCCGGTACTTCGCGGACGACCTCGCCATCGTGGACTGGGACTATGCCCTCCTCGTGGAACCAAGCGGCAAGTATGAGGACGTCCTCTACATCCTTGAACTCGCGAACCTGCAACTCCTGGAATTGCGCACGTACGATCGGTACCTGGACGATGTCCTCGAAAAGGCGTACGACGACCTCGATGACTTCCACGCCCGCGGCGGGTTGTTCAAGAGTGCGCGCGACATCCAGCGCCATCTCTCCGAGATCCGTGTGGACCTCTCCCGGGTGACGGAGGCTGCGGAGAACATGGCCAAGATCTTCGGCGACTATTACCTTGGCAAACTCCACGCGGGCGCGGTGAAGCGATTCCACATCGCGGACTGGGAACGCACGGTGCAGGGGAAACTGGCTGCGCTGAACGATTTGTACGCGGTGGCGACGCACGAGGTGGAGCACCGGCGTGCCTTGTTGTTGGAGAGCGCGATCGTGCTGCTCTTCGTGCTCGACATCATCTTCATCATCTTCTGGAAATGAGGGTGTCGGTCTGGTGGGCGTGGGTTGCGGGGCCACTGTCTGCAATTCCACTTCCATCAACACGGACGGTACTTGGCCACGCGCTGCGGCGCGCGACCAAGCACCGTCAATTCCTTCCCGACGCGCCACTTTGCGCCCCGACCTACGCGGGCAAAGCCCGCTCCGGCCGTACGGTGGCACGCCGGGGCGAAGGGGGCATCCGCCC
>JBFILE010000396.1:0-3733 GCA_041599855.1 Thermoplasmatota archaeon | reverse complement strand
GCGCAGCATGCTCACGATCGGCGCCGACGGCACCGTGATCAGCCACCCGCTGCCGCTGCCCGAGGACGCCGTCCGCGCACCCGCCGTCCGCACCGGTTCCGCAACGCTCGTGTTCGGTACCGCGGAATCCGCCGCCGCACCCGCGACGCACATCACCCGCGTGCCGCCCACGTCCGCCGGGGGTGCCCCGGCACGACCCCAGGACCACGCGCGCGACTTCCACGTCATCCCCCTCACCGGCGCGCCCTCGGCGCAGGCGAACGTGGCCCCGTCCTCCGCCCGCGTCCCGGACCGTATCCAAGGCTGGCTCACGGTGGACATGCCGGAACTTCTCGCGTTCACGGAAACCGAGTTCACGTACACCGTGCGCTACCTCGGCGTGAACGGCGACCTCCTCGCGCACACGGGGACCCTCCTGCTCACCGATGCCGCGCCCACCCTGGCGGTGGCCCCGCACCTCATCACGTACGACGGCACCGGATTCGTGCACGTGTTCGCCACGGATTCCGGAAACCGCGACCCCATCGGCGGCTATCAGGTGGACGCCGCCGGAGCGACCGCCCTCCCGCACACGTTCCCCGTTCTTTCAACCGTGACAGCGCCGGGCGCGCCCACGAACGCGCGGCTCATCCACGGCGACTTCGCCGTCCCCGCGGATGCCACGAGCCTCGTTGCGTGTGTGGACGAATGGGTCTCCGGAACGACAGCGGGCGACCGCGCCAACTTCGCGGAGTCGCGCCTCGCCGTTCCCCGGACCGCGGTGGACTGCCTCACCCTGCACGTTCCCGCCCTTGCCGACCTCAAGGCCCGCATTCCCCTCGCAACGAGCCTCATCGTGACCGGATCCGACGACTTCACGGTGTCCCTTGAGGTGGCCGACCAACCCCTCGCGCATCTTGCTGCGCGCGGCGACGACGGCGCCGCCCTCACCCTCGACAACCTGGACGCCATCGCGGCAACATTCCCCACCCTTCCCGGCGCGGAACCCGTGACCGTCCGCATCACCATCGGCATCCCGGTATGGATCACCGCCGTCGAACAGGCGCAGGCCCTTGCAACCCTCATCGGATCCGCCCTCGGCCTGGTGGACGTCATCGCCGTCGAACTCGAGGACCTACCCCTTTCGCCGGACCTCCAGTTCGCCTTGACGAGTGCGCGCCAGCAGGGCATCGTCACCCTTGTTCCCGCAGGCACGCTGCCGGCGACCGCGTGGGCCCTCCCGACCCGGGACAAACTCATGACGATCCATGGCCTCGCCGGCACCCCCCTCGCCATCACCATCGGCGCCGGGTCCGCAGCAGGCGGCGTGAGTCCGTGGTCCCGCCTCGGGCCCACGCCCATGCTCCTCCCCAAACCCGACCTCGTCGCGCCCGCCATCCCCGGCGACACGGGAAGCGCCGTCGCCCATGTCCTTCCGTTCGTCGAAGCGGTCGTCCTCCGGGGCGAACGCGACATCGACCTCGTCCGCGGCATCCTCGCCGCCCTTGCCGAACCCGTGAGCGGGGACGGCGGCGCGGCCGCCACATTCTGGGAGCAAGGGTTCGGTGCGGTGGATGCCGCCGCCACATTCCCCATGCCGAGCGCGACCCAGCTCCTCGAAGGCATGGGCTTGCGCATCCTCCCGCCCGGTGCAGGAAAAGCGGAGGCGCGAGCGGAAGCCGTCCGAACCCTCGCGACCCGGTTCGGGGTGGACGCATCCGCCATCGACACGGCAGACGCCGCCGCCCTCGTGGGTGTCGCGGAATCCACGCGCCGCCTCGCGCGCCTCGGCGTCACCGCATCCTTCGATGACCTTGCCGTCGCCATCCCCGTCCTCCCCGACGCCCTCGTCACGGACTTCGGGACCACGAACCCGGACCAGCCCGCCGCAAGCCGCCTCGGCCTCCTCGGCTACAACGGCGTCCTCGGCGCAACGACGACCCCCCTCGGCGCGCTCCTCCAGAGCGCCGGGTACGCCCTCGCCGATGCGGATGCCATGGCCGCCGCCCTCGGGAACGTCATGGGCGCGCGCGCGGCGGATTCCAAGGTCCGCATCAACGTCACCCACCACTACACGTTCGACCTCCTCACGAAGGACCTCCTGTACACGGGCCTCGACACCCTCCTCGGCCACTCCCTGGCGGATGCGCCCCGGGACCCTTCCGGCACCGCCGCCACCGCGGCGTCCCGCGAAGCCCTCGCGCCGTGGCTCCTCGACGGGTACCAGTTCATGCCGGAAACGACGTTGACCGTGAACCGCCCGCCCATCATCCTCGACACCTGCACCCACGCCCTCCTTCCGGACGCCCGCCAATTCCTCTCCCTCGTTGCCATCGTCCTCGACGAACGTGCCGCGATCATGCAGACGCTGGATTCCGGGCCCGCGCCCGGACTCCTCGACACGCGCGGCGACCTCGCGTTCATGGAGCGCCGCATCGCGAGCGCGCCTTGCCTCGATGACCTCATCGCCCTTGCGCGGGAACTCACGAACCTCACGGGCGCCATGCAGGCCGCCACGCACGACCCCGTTGGCGCCTGGACCCTTCCGGAAGCCGTGGCAGGCACGTGGGATGCGACGCCCCTCGGCCGCGCCATCCGCGACACCGGCACGGCCCTCGGACTCGACACGCGCACCCTCGTGGCCGGTGACGTGGACGCCCTCCGTGCCGTGGACGCCGCCCTCGACGACCTCATCACCATCCTCGACGGCACCATCCGGCGCCTCGAAACGCCGCGCCTCATGATCGAGACCCAGGACGTGATCCTCCGCACGGACCCCGCGCGGACCCAGGCGCCCGGCGCACGCGTCGGTCCCTACACGGGCTTCGCGTACATCACGACGGAAGGCATCACCGTGGTGGACCCGCAGACGGGCGAGGCGCGCCGCACGCGCAACGTCACGATCCCGATTCCCTCGTTCCTCATGCTGACGCCCACCCTGTACGTGGCGGAATCCTTCCGCGGTGGCGCACCCTACGGGGACACGGACCTCGGCATCACGCGGGGCGGCGGCGGCGTCATCACCAACATCACGTACTCCCTCTCGCGGGACGAAGGCGGCATCCGCGTGCCCCTCCACGCGGCCGGCACCCTTGCCGTGGAACCGGACGCAGCCACCGGCAGCGCCCACATCTCGCAGGTGCGCGCCCTCATCGACCTCATCGCAGACGACTCCATCGGCGTCGGTCCCGCATACAAGGCGCTCACCCTCGCACTCCTCGACGAGTTCGTGGACGCGGTCGCGAACTGGACGTCCTCGCGCGCATGCAGCGACAACTGCATCGGCGTGCCCCGGAGCGCGTACGCGCCCAGCACCTTCAACGCGGCCCTGAACGAGCAGCACTCGTACGATCAGGCGTTCGCATCCCGGACGAACGCCTCGGGCATCGCAGCATTCCGCAACGTGTACCCCGGTGGCTACGACCTGTCCGCCGCCTATCCCTACGGATACGGCATCGTCCTCGACCAGGATTCCCCCTACGCCTTCGGCGGCACCGGCGTCTTCCAGGGACCCTTCCAGACGGAGGAATCGCTCCTTGCGCGACTCGCCCACCTGCAGACGCGGGAGATCATCACCCACCCCACGGCCCGCACCGATGCCCCCATCCCGCCCCGGCTCGACGAGTTCCCGGTGATCGAGAAGCAGGGGATCCCCATCGGCCCCGTCCACCCGTTCACGCTGGACGTGGTGGGCCCCGACCTTGTCGGTGTCGCATGCGCCGATGCCCGCCGCTTCACCACCTCCTTCGGCACG
>JBFILE010000395.1:0-3753 GCA_041599855.1 Thermoplasmatota archaeon | reverse complement strand
GTGAGCACGTCCACGTCGCGCGCGTAGATGTCATTGGCGAGGCTGCCGACCATGACCGGCTTCTCGGGCTCGGTCACGTCGACCACGTGGAATCCTGTTCCTCGGCCGCCCACGTACGCGTAGTTCCCGTGGAGCCAGATGCCGGATCCTCCGGGGACGTCCGCGGCCTGCGCGAGGGGTTCGAGCGTCGAGATGACGTCCGGGAGTTCCCGGTTGAAGGTGCGCGCGAAGCGGTCGGGGGTGTCGGTCGTGGTGGGATCGATGTCGGCGGTTTCGACGACATCGGAGGGGTTCACGCAGCCCGCGAGGGCGGGGAGCGTGAGGGCGAGGAGTCCGATCCATGCCAGCTTCATGAGGCCGGGGGACTCCTTGGAATGCTTTAACGATTCGTGTGCGGGGGGTGCCCAGTCGCACCGCCCCGCCGGCCCAGCGACCCTCGACGCAGTCGGCCTCAGCCGCCGATCCTCCGGCGGTCGCGAAGGCGCGTCACGAGCATGGCCATGAGGACTCCCACAAGGACTGCCATCCCGGTGTCCACCCCCGGCACCGACCGCTGCGCCGCCGTGACCCAGTCATCGTCCGTGGCCACCGCGATGTCGAGGAGCCGCGCGTTGTTGTTCTCATCCGATTCGAGGATGCCGCGGCCGGGGTCGACGACGAGGACGACGGAGTGGCTCCCGGTCTGGGCCACCCACGGGAATCCGATGGCGACGCCGCCACCCGCCGGCACACGGCCCAAGGTCTCGAATCCGAGGAGTTCGTCATCCACGTAGAACGCGACGTCCACGTCCGCGGCGTCGAGGGCGCCGTCGTTCTGCACGGTGGCGTTCACGAGGACCGTCGTGCCCGCAACGAGGTTCACCCGTGGCGCGTAGTCCACGTCGTCGAAGCGCAGATCGCTCCCCAGGACCCGGATGATGGCGTCGGCATCGCGCGCCGATTCCACGCCACGCACATGGAGGACGATCGCATGGTCCCCGGGCACGGCCGCAGCGGGCACGACAACGGCGACCGCCACGATGGCGGTTTCCCCGGGCTCAAGGACAACCTCCGGGGCGCCGGCCACGCGCACGTCCCACCCGTCGGGCCCGGTGACGCGCAGGTTGGCCTGGGCCCGCATGTTGCCGTCGTTGGACAGTGTTGCGTTCATCCGGAATTCGCGGTGCGCTCGGGTCGGCGTGACCCCATCGGGGAATGCGGCGGTCATGCGGGCAAGTCCGTCGATGGTGATGCTGCCCCGTGTGAACGCCTCAAGGCCGGACGAGGACGTGGCCCGGATGACCACATCGTAGGTGCCTTGGGATTCGCCGGTGGGCACGTCGATGGTCCATGGGATCTCGCCCCGGGAATACGGGGCGATGGTGCCGGTGGCCTCCCGCGCGGACCATCCGGGCCTCGGCGACCCGGCAAGGGTCAAGGTCACCGCGTCGTAGGCGTTCCCGGGGTTCCTGACGGGCACGGGCACGGTCACGGCCCCGGGTTTCGCCTGCAGGATCACGGGGTCCACGGCGATGTCGTACCGGGGGCGGATGTGAACGGGCAATTCCACGGTGCGCGTCTGCGTCGTGTTCTCGCTGACCCCGATGACGGTCACAGGGTACGTACCGGCCGGGATCCGGATGGGGGCATCAATGACCAGCGTGAGTGCGGCCCCCGTGCCGTTGACCAAGGGAAGCGCGTGGACGCGTCGCCCATCCCGTTCGAGATGCGCGCCAAGGGGCGGCGGCGCATCCACGCGGAAGCGATAAGAGTCCGGCGTTTCGCCTCCGTTCCCCACCGTGAACGGGACCCGGGCCGCGCTACCGGTATCCAGGGTCACGCCCGCGCTGTCCACCGCCATGTCGAGGCCGAGGCTGCGCACAAGGAGCGGGACCACCGCCTGGTTGTCATCCTGCGTTGCGACGCGCTCAAGGACGCCGCCGCGGGGGATGGCGCTCGCGAAGAGGAGGATGCGGCCCGGGAAGATGGCGGTCCATGTGCGGTTCACGTACACGGTGTCCCCGGGTTGGAGGGCGGTCGGGAGGAAGTACGGCCGCGTCGGCAGGAGGTCCGTGACGCCCACCTTGTAGGTGAGCTGGATGCCGGTGGCTGCAACCCCGCCATGGTTCGTGACGGCGAGGGAGACCTCGACGCGGTCCCCCGCATTCGGCTGGAGGTTGTCCACGGTGGCCCGCACTTCAAGGTCCGGGAACGTGGGGCGGTGGATGACGAGTCCGGTGACGGCCACGTTGTCATCCTCCCGGAGTTCGACGAGGGCGTCCGCGGGATCCGCGGTGGCGGTGAGGGTGTACGCCCCCACGGTCCGTGGCGTCCAGAGGAGCGTCACCGTGCGCGCCTCCCCGGGCGGGATGATGGCGACGGGCGCGACCGGACTTCCATCGAAGCGGCTGAGGGTCTCGTTCGCTCCCCCGGTTGACGGGTCGGGGGATGCCAGGACAGCGACGAGGACGCCGCGTGCCGGAACGGACCCCGTGTTGTGGACGACGACGTCCACGCTCCGAGGCTGGTTCACCGGGAGGGCCGGGTTGTTGATGCGGAGGCCATTCCCGGGCGTCGGGTCGATGACGAGGTTTGCGCGCTCGAGATGACGGAACGACACTCCGAGTTCGTCCTCGGCCACGGCATCCGGGATCGCGAGGCTTTCCACCCGGATCGGGATCCCGGTCGCCCCGGTCTGGCCGGCGCGGGATTCCGAGACCGGGATGCAGACGCGCACGTCCACGGTGACGCGTTCCCCCGGGTCGAGTGCGATGCCGGTTGCGCGGACCACGGGCGCGTCGGGGTCCTCGCCGCGATACGTGGCGGCAAGGGGGTCGCACCGGCCACCGTCACCGCGTGCATCGTACACTTCGATGACGCCCCGGTCCTCGCGGTACCGGCTCGCGCTCACGACCCAATCAGGGGGCACGGGACGCCCCGCCGCCGTATCGCCCACGGAGATGGCGTACCGGTCGCTGAAGCCGCCGCGATTCTCGATGACGTACCGGTACCGCTTGTCGGTGTCATCGGTCGTGACAACCTCCTGACGCGGCGTCAGGGCGAACCCGAACGGCGATAGGGTGATGTCGTCGATGAACCAGCCGCGGAAGGGGCGTCCCGAGGGGTAGTGGACGACGAAGGCGACCTGCACCCCGTCGTAGGCGTCGAGGAAGGCCGGGTTCCCGGCATGCCCTTCCCGGAAGGCGGCGGCGAGGTCGAACTGGCGCGGCACGAAGGCCCCCTGCGCAAAGCCATCGGTGCTCGTGGTGTTGAGGGAAACGACCTCGATCCATGGGTGGTCGACGCCATCCGTCGGCGCATCGACCTCGATGCCTCCCCACCCGTGGGAGACGACGGGCCGCGCAAGGACGCGGATGGTCTGGCCCGGGCTCGCGTCGATGCGTTCCCAGTATGTGAGGAACGCGCGCTTGGACGCGGCGCCGCCGGCGAAGGTGTTGTCGAGGCTCATGACGGGCGACACGAGAGCGGCCTGCCCGCGCACGGTTGACGGACAGGCTTCAGGGGCCTCGCTCCCGGGGCAGAGGAGTGCGGGGGTGGCCGCGTCGATCCCGAGCGCATACGGCGCGCTGTGATTCATCATGTCGAGGGCCGAGAACCACGTCAGCGGGTCCCGCACCCCGACAACCCCTTCGGTAATCATGGAGCACGTGCGCCATTCATCGCGGTCCGGGCACGCGGCATCGTCGGGCCCGCGGCCCTTGAGCACCGCGCTGCCGCCGGACGTGTGCTGCCGGCCGTTGTCGATGTTCCTCG
>JBFILE010000394.1:0-3755 GCA_041599855.1 Thermoplasmatota archaeon | reverse complement strand
GAAGTTCCGGTAGAGGTCGAGTTGGTCCCCGGTGTGCTCGGGCTCGCCACCCGACAGCAGCAGCCCGCCTGCGAGGCTTGCCGCATCCACGTGGCCGGAATTCCCGGGCGGAAGCACGCTCCATGCCCCTTCCAAGCCTCCCCCGATGGCGACGAGTTGGTTCCAGCTGCCACGATTCACCATGGGGATTGTTTCGGGCGCGGTGGCGCCGAAGGGCGCGAAGCGGTTGTGGTGGCGTGGCTCGCGCCACGTGTCCGGCCCTCCATCCCCGTGGCGTTCCTCGAGGGCCGCGAGGCCGGTTCGCATGGCGCGGACGAGGGTGTCCTGGCACGACTCGACGGCCGGGGTCGTGACGTTGTCGCACCACGGGTGCATGGTCTGCCCGTCGAGGGCGTTCCGGATGAAGCCGTCCTCCGTGAATCCGCCGTGGTCGCGCTGGTTCCCGTTCCCGTTGTCTGCGGCCGGGTCGAATGCGACGGCACGGGTGCGGTCGCCGAGTTCGTCCCGCATGACGGCGTCCTGCAGGGCGATGCGGACCGCGTCCCACGCGGCGTGCCCGGCGTCATCGTAGAATCCGTCGTCGTCCGCGTCGGCCCACGCGTACCCGGTTCGGGCCCATGCGTCCATTGCGTCGGCGACCGGCGCGAGGGCGGTGTCGCCGGATGTGCGGGCAGCTGCGACGAGATGGGGGACGAGGGCGCCTGCGAACGCATCCCGCGTGGCGGCTTCCTTCAGGATGCCTGCGACGTCGTCGAGGGTGATGCCTTGGGGTGCGCCCGCGAGGGTCGCGCGGGTGACGGCA
Source organism: Thermoplasmatota archaeon (assembly GCA_041599855.1). Classification (GTDB taxonomy): domain Archaea; phylum Thermoplasmatota; class SW-10-69-26; order JACQPN01; family JAJPHT01; genus JBFILE01. The sequence goes on along the minus strand of JBFILE010000394.1, from coordinate 2,953 downwards.
TCGAGGAGGTCGACACGGTGGACTCCTTGCCAAGCATACGGGAGGTCGCCGATGCGCCACATGGCCGCGGGCGGGTTGTTCCAGTTGACGAGGTACCCGGTTTCCGGGTTGACGACGTGGGTGCCGAGGGCTTTTCCTGTGGTGATGCCCTGCCAGGCGTTGGCGTCACCTCCCATGATCGGGAGCCGTGCGTCGCTCGCGGTGGCCCGCGTCGGCACGCTGCCCGTGTGGATCATGGCGATGCCTTCCGGGCCGGCGTAGTGGAAGTTGAAGCTGTAGGGCATGGCGGCAAGCACGTCGAGGAATCCGTCGAGATCGGTGACGGATCCGATGAGTCCCCACGGGATGTACGCGGGTTCGCCGCGGGTGGTTTCGCGGCGGGCCCAGGCGAGGTTGTCGTCCGGGCTCCATGAGGCGACGGGCATCCCGCGGGCGCGGCAGACCTCCTGTTCCACGATGCGTGTGGCGTCAGGCGCGAGGATGTTCGTGACGCGGTGGGTTTCGATGCGGCAGTCCATGGTTTCCCAGGCGCCGTCCCACGCGTACCGATGGGGATCCGCGGGATCGAGGTCGAGGACCACCATGTCCACCATGTCGTCGTATCCGCTGGTGACGGTCCATGCGAATGTCGGCGTGCGGCCGACGAGGACGCCGGGGGCGCCGGCAACGCCCATGCCGACCACGTCGAATCCTGCGCCGTGGAGACCGATCTCGTAGGGAACGGCGGGCTTGTAGTAGCCCATCTGGGGGCCGCCGAACATGAGGGGCTGGCCCGTGGCGGATCGACTGCCGTCCACGAGGAGGGCGTTGCTTCCCCACCGGAACGGCGGAATGGCGAACGATGTGGGGACGGATCCGTCACCGGCGGGCCGGTTGGAGGAATCGAGGGGTGCCGGGATCACGTCGTTGGCAACGCCCCAGCGCTCGGCGCGGGTGGTGGCGCGGGCCCGGTCGAGTTGTTCCTTGACGAGGGGTGTCGTGATTCCGAGGGGTTCGCAGCCGGGGACAACCTTCGCGATCGGGGGGATCGCGGGGGTGGCGCGCCCCTCCGTGACGAGGCCGCCTGCGATGTCATCGAGTGCGGCGTGTGCAGCGTCGGTGTTTCCGAGGTTGTCTTCGAGGGCCGTGAAGATGCGGGCATTCTCGAGTTCGTTGCCGCCGAAGACGCCGAAGGACGTGGTGAGGTATCCCGCGACGGCGGTGGTGTCCTCGGGGGTCCACGGTTCGGGGACGTGGCCGAGGGCAGCGAATTCCCCGGGCAGCGCACCGGTTGCGGTGGCTTCCGCGAGGAAGCGGTTGACGCCATCCGAGAAGGCGGTCAGCATCTCCTTCACCCATGGCGCGGAGGCCGCGTACTGGTCTGCGATTTCGCTCGGGGAGTAGAGGAATTGTCGAGTCGAGAGGTCGCTTTCGAGTTGGGATTCGCCGAGGACGGATGCGGAATCCCCGTAGGCGACGTGGCGGAGGACGTCCATCTGGAAGAACCGGTCGCGGGCCTGCACGTATCCATTCCCGTGGGAGAGTCCGTAGGCGGTGTCGGCGTACACGTGGGAGACGCCGAATGCGTCGGTCCGGATGGTGTACGTGGTGGGTGCACGCGGTGCGCGGGGGCCTTCGGGCGGCGCGTATGTTTCCGTGCCGAGGGTGCATGCTGCGGCCGGGATGGTGAGGCCGGGGTCGCTCGTGAAGCATCCGGCCACGGCGGGGAGGATGAACACGGCAACGATCGCCGCGGAGGCGGGGCGCATGGGCGGCCCATCGTCCCGCTCCTCCTTCAAGGGTACGCAAGGCGGGGCGTGCCACCACGCGGCCTGAGGCGGCTCGGTGGTTCACCGTGTGGGGAGCACGACGACGCCGGGTTGTCCGCCGAGGCCTTTCTCGATGGTGACGGTGAGTGCGCCGATCCGTTGCGCGGTGGCGTACACGAGGCAATCCCCGAGTCCGAGGCCGGTGCGCGTGGTGGAGAGCGCCGCGAAGAGGCGTCCGCCGAAGAGGGCGTCTTCGCGGGTCATGGGTTCGACGCGCGCCACCTCCTCGATGACATCAACAGGGGTGTCGTCGCGATCCTTCCCTTCGCGGGCGAGTGCGGTGAGTTCCGCGAGGACGACGGGTGTGATGACGACCTTGAGGTCGCCACGGATGCGCGAGAAGTGGTCGGCGGCGGGTCGGTCCTCGAAGACGGCGCGCCAGACGGCGGTGTCGAGGATGCATTCGGTGTAGTGGGAGAGGTCGGGCAGGATGTCGTTGGCGGCGGCCTTGGGTTTCCCGCCGGCGACGGATTTCCCTCCCGCTGCTGCCGTAGCTCGTGCCGCTGCGCCCGCCCCTGCCCCTGCGGGTGGTGCTGTTGCGGCGGCACCCGCCGGCGCGCGTTTGGCGGGCTTCCCTGAAGGGGCTGCCTTGGAGGTCTTGCCCGGTTTCGCGCTTTTTCCGCGTGCGACGGGCATCGATCAGAACCCCCAGAGGTCGCTGGAGGTCCCGCGACGGAATGCGCCCTTGAAGCTCCCGCGGAGACCGACCACGTCCCGGGCGGTGCCTCCGCCGCGGCGGCGGACGTCCATGTCCACGGCGTCTCCTTCCTTGAGGCCGAGGCGGCGAGCGTCGGCGGCGGGGATGCGGACGTACAGGGTGCGGTTGATGCGCACAACGTTCGACGCGAGCATGTTGAACACGTGTTGAACGGTGGATTCGTGGATAAAGGATGGGCAGGCGGGGGGGCGGCACCGGCATGGTGGGACCGTTTGCGGAGACGGTGACCGTGGTGGCGCTGGTGGTGGTGCCAATGCCGGTGGTGGTGCCGGTGCTGGTGCCAGTGGCCGTGCCAGTGCCAGTGCCAGTGCCGGTGGCGGTGGTGGTGGTGGTGGTGGTCGTGGTGGTCGTGGTGGTCGTGGTGTTGGTGCCAGTGACGGTGCGAGTGCTGGTGGCGGTGGCGGCGGCCGTGCCAGTGCTGGTGGCG
>JBFILE010000393.1:0-3759 GCA_041599855.1 Thermoplasmatota archaeon | reverse complement strand
TCCTGCGGGAGCAACCCGGCGGGAGCTTCGTCGTCACGGGGGTGGGCGTCGTCCACCGCCGTCATCAGGCGATCGGAGATACGGCCCAAACTGCCCGACCCTCACACCTACCGCGTGCGGCTGTGCTCGAGGAACACGCCTTCCACGAGCGCTTCCACCGAGACGGGTTCCGTCCCCTCGTTCCTCCAGAGGAGGCTGAAGACCTCGGGATGGGGCGCCGTGAAGTTGCCCCCGTGCGCACGGTCCCGCAGTTCCACGGCGCGCTCGGTGGCTCCGTCCGAGTGGTAGTGGATGTTGAAGTACCCGTTGCTGCTCGTGGTCCACGTGGAGTTGAAGAACTGGCCCGCGTCCATGGCGAGGTTGATCTCCGCGAAACTGCGGGGCGCGATCCGGAGCGGGTCCGGGACACCGGTTGCGGCGGCGACTTCATGGTCGAACGGAATCGACATGAACGCGGCCGCTGCGCGGTTCACGGTCACTTCGAGACTGTACGCGGCGTCCATCGCGCGCTCGCTTCGCAGGCGCACGGTCCACGTGCCTGCTTCCGGTACTGCGACGGCGGTGGCGCGCGCGGTACCGCTTTCCGCCCACCCGCTTGCGACTTCGCGGGCGCGCGGGTCGAGGAGGACGAAGTCGAGGACGTCCCCGGAGTCGGGCCACGCAAGGGTGGCGCGGACGCCGGTGGCGTTCGCCGGGACGGCGAAGGTGTGCTCGGCGGTCCACGGCGCGAGGGCGTTCGCGGACGCAGTGCCGGTGAACGATTCCACGAGCGGGGCAAGGCCATTCCCGGCCGTGTCGCCGTCCGTGGGTCCGGGGTTGTTGTCGATGGCCGGTTCGGGCGCGATGCATCCGGCCATGACGAGGACGGCGGCGAGCACGGCGGCGGGGAATGCGGGGTTCATGGGCGATTCTTCCCTTGGGCCCGCGCGCGGGCCTGATGGCGCTGGATGCGCACCATGCGCAATGAAGGACGCGCCCCACGGTGGCGACCGACGGGCCGTCGGTTCGTCACGCCACTTCGAATTCCTTCCACATGCCCTGCTCGAGATGGATGAAGCAGATGAACGTGTACCGCCCCGCCTCCAGTTCAAGGGGCACCCAGACCTCGCGGCCGGGCGAAAGGAATGAGGTGCCTCCGGCCGCTTCGCCGGGCATGGTGCCGTTTCCGCCGGGTTCGAAGGCGGCAAGCAGGTCCTCAGTGGATGCGTTGCCGTGGAGCCGGAACAGGGTGGCCTCGTGGGGCTCCTGTCCGACGTTCGTCACATGTGCCCATCGGTTCGCCGTGGTGAGGTTCGTCGCCGGGGTGATCGTGAAGTCGTCGAGGACGATCTCCACGTCGGCGGGCGCCGGTTGCTTCGTGGTGGACGCCGGTTGCTCCACGGTCACGGCCTTCACCATGCCGAGGGCGGCGTGTCCGGTTCCGTCGGCAGTCGGGATGTAGCACGCGAGGACGTACGTGCCGGGCACGAGGCGCACCGTGGCTTCCCGCGGCGGGCCGCCCGGCACTGCGACGTTGGGGCCACCGAACAGGACGGCCCAATCCGGCCATTCGTTGGCACTCGCCTCGGCCACTGCCGCGTTCGCCGTCATGTTGGGGGGTGCCCGCAGGAACTGGATGTGGTGCAGTTCTTGGCCTTCGTTTGCGAGGCTCACGTTCACGTACCCCGCGGGAATCGTTTCGGGTCCGTCGAATGCGTAGTCGCGGGCCGTGAACGCCACCGAAGGGATGGGGGCCAAGGAATCGTCTCCCTGGGATGCCTCGGGATTCTGGGTGGCGCACCCCGCAAGAACAACGCAAGCGGCCATGAGCATGACGCGACCTGGGAGAGGGTGCATGGTCGGGCGATTCTTCCCGGTTGGATGAACCTTGCGCGTCGGGGGGTGGGGGGGGGCTCACCGTCGCGGACGCCCTCGGGGAGGCAGGGGTCACCTTCGCCGACGACGCGGAACGACTGCCGCGACAGGCGCGGCGGCCACCGCTCGCGGTCCGTGGTCGTCCACGGACCGCACCCCGGTTCGGCGCCGGTCCCCCATCACAGGATGGAGCCGTGCTTCTTTTCCGGAAGCGGCTGATGCTTCCCTTCGAAGAACCGGAATCGGCGCTTGATCTCCTCACGGAGTTTGCTCGGCGGCGTGATGTGGTCGACGACGAGGTCGTCCGCCATCACGTGGACATCGATGTCGCGCCGGTATTCATCGCGCTTCTCCGCGATCCAGGCCTCCCGTTCCGCGGGGTCCTCGATGGCGTCGATGTGGCGACGGTACACCGCGTTGATGGCGGCTTCCGGACCCATGATCGCAATCTCGGCCCCCGGGAGCGCGAGGGTCGCTTCCGGTTCAAAGGCGGGGCCACACATGGCATAGATCCCTGCACCGTACGCCTTGCGGACCACGATGCAGAGTTTCGGCACCGAGGCCATCGACGTTGCGTAGATGAACTTGCGGCCGCGGCGGAGGATGCCGGCACGCTCCACGTCCTGCCCGACCATGAAGCCGGGGGTGTCGGAGAGGTAGATGAGCGGCACGTTGAACGCGTCGCACTTCCAGATGAATTCGGCGGCCTTGTCCGAGCTTTCCGGGAAGATGGCGCCGGCCTTGACCGCGCTGTTGTTCGCAATGATGCCCACGACGCGGCCGTCGATGCGGGCGAAGGTCGTGATCATCTCGGCCGCGTACCCGCTCTTCACCTCGAACACCGAGTCCTTGTCCACGATGGCCTCGATGAAGTGGTGCATGTCGAACGGCTTGTTCGGGTCGTCCGGGACGAGGGTGTCGATCTCGGTTGCGGGCCGGGCCGGCTCCGCCGATGCGTACCGAGGCGGCAGCTCGAAGCAGTTGTCGGGGAGGTACGAGAGGAGCTTGTGGACCTGGAGCGCCACATCCTCCTCGTCCTCGGCCACGAAGTCGCAGGAGCCGCTCTCACTCATGTGGAGGTCGGGGCCGCCCAGGTCCTGGAGATCGATCTGTTCCCCGGTGACCATCTCCACCATGCGGGGACTCGCGATGGCCATGGCGGATCCGGTGGAGCGCACCATGAACGTGAAGTCGCAGAAGACCGGCGTGTAGGCGGCACCCGCTATGCAAGGGCCGTACATGACGCAGATCTGCGGGACGACGCCCGACATGATGCTGTGGTTGTAGAAGTAGCGTCCGATCCCGTTCCTGTTCGCGAAGAATCCGGACTGGTCCGTGATGCGGCCGCCCGAGGAATCGATGAGGTACAGGATGGGGAGCTGCGTCTTCAGGGCGCGCTCCTGCACGCGGAGGAACTTCTCGACGCCCTTCTCCGCCATGGACCCGGCCTTCACCGTGTAGTCGTTCGCCATGAAGAACACGCGGCGGTCATCCATCCACGCAGCGCCCGTGACCATGCCGTCGGCAGCGAGGCCGTCATCAACCTTGTGCCAGTTCGCGAAGAGACCGTCCTCGAACGCGAGGTCGCGGAAGTAGAGCTTCAGGCGGTCGCGGACGAAGAGCTTGTTCTCCGTCTTGAGCTTCTCGCGGTACTTCGCAGGCCCGCCGAGCTGAGCCTTCGCCACGTCATCCTGGAGTGCCTTCTCGCGATCCGTCATGGTGGGCCGGGGCCGCGAGGGGAGAGGGCGGATAAATAGGATTCCACCCCGTGCCCGCGGGGAGGCATGGATGGGCGGACCGTCCGCGGGGCCGTGCGGGAGGCAACTCGCGCCTCGCGACCTTCGCCGTGACCCGCCGGATTCCCGGGGGTTCCCGAGGGCCCGGGCCCCGTCCGGAATGAAAAAG
>JBFILE010000392.1:0-3771 GCA_041599855.1 Thermoplasmatota archaeon | reverse complement strand
TCGCACACGCCCCCGGGAAGGACCCGCTGGCGGCTGCGCAGGTGCGGGCGTTGTACGACCTCAGCCGCCACCTCGCCGCGGTCCCCGGGGTCGTCCGGGTGGAGAGCATCGTGGATGCGGACCCGCGCATCGGGAAGGAGGACTATGTGCGCATGTTTGCGGGTGATCGCGACGCACTGCCCGCGCCCATGCAGGCCGCCGTGGAGCGGAGCGTGGGCGACGACATCGTGACCCTTCTCGTAAGGGGCGCGCACCCCATCGGCAGCGAGGAAAGCCGCGCCCTCGTGCGCGACATCCGGGCCACGGTCGCGTACGACGCCGGCGCCATGCTCGTGAGCGGGCAGGCCGCCTTCGACGAGGACACCATCTCCTTCGTGGCGGAGCGGACGCCGTACGCGGTCGCGTTCGTCATCATCGTCACGTACCTGCTGATCCTCCTGCAGACGGGCTCCATCGTCCTTCCCGCGAAAGCCATCCTGATGAACCTCCTGTCGATCACCGCGACCTTCGGCGCGCTCGTCTGGATCTTCCAGGAGGGGAACCTGAGCAGCGTCCTCGACTTCACTCCCGGCGCGATCGATGTGAGCGTCCCCGTGCTGTTGTTCTGCATCGTGTTCGGCCTCTCCATGGACTACGAGGTCTTCCTCCTCTCCCGCATGCATGAGGAGTACGCGAAGCATGGGGACAATACGCGCGCCGTCGCGGACGGCCTCCAGAAGAGCGGGCGCCTCATCACGGGCGCGGCCGCCATCATGATCGTTGTCTTCGGCGCATTCGGACTCGCGGATGTCGTGGTCATCAAGGCGACGGGCCTCGGCCTTGCCATCGCCATCTTCGCGGATGCGACGCTTGTGCGCGCCATCGTCGTTCCCGCGAGCATGCGCCTCATGGGGCGGTGGAACTGGTGGTCACCGGGGCCGCTCAAGCGGCTGGCGGACGTGTTCGGCGAGCGGATGCTCGAAGATGGGCCGGCGGGCGGATCCGGGGCGGTTCGGGAAGGGCCTTGAATCCCCGATGTCGGAAACGGCCCCGCCCCCCCGCCCCCCCGCCGGGGGTGCCAACTTAGCGGAAGTTGCGGGCCGCGAGGGGTGGGCGCGGTGTTTGTGGCCCCCGCCAGCCCACCCCCACCCGCCGCCTCGCGCGGCGAGGCGGCGGGTTTCACTTGCCGAATCCCGTGGAGAAGCCGAGGGAATGGGTGGCTGTACGAATGTATGAGTGTACAACTGTATGTCTGTATGATTGTATGAGGGCTGGGAAAGCTGTGAAACGACGGAATGTCGGGGGGCGCGAGCGGGCGCCCCGGCGGGAGGGCGAGTCGGGGCGAGTCGGGGCGGGGCGGGGCTGGCTGGGTGGCACGGCGGGTGGCCCGGCCTTTACTCGTACCCGGCGCCCCCTCCCATCCCGGGCGCCGCTTTCCGAGGCCTGGAACTCCCGCCCGCCGCTCAGTACCGCTCACGTCCGCCGCGGGCGGCGAGCCCGACCACGAGCGCGATGATGACAACACCGAGGACGATGAACCCCACGATCGCGAGGGGTTCCTGCCACCATGAGGTTCCTGCCGTGGACTCCTGTACGCTTTCGTCGTTGAAGTCCACGTCGATGTCGTAATCGTTGGTCGTGTCGTTGCCATCCCCGGGGCCACCCCGTTCCTGTGCGTGGGCGGTCGGCGCGAGGGCAGTCATCAACATGACCATCCACGCCGCGGCGAGGCGTCGATTGTCCATTGCCATGCCACCGATTTCTCGGAACGGTCCCTGAGGTGGGTTCGGGTACGGACGTCAAAGGGTTCGACAATCGTTCTGGATGACGGGAGATTGCGGCCCAGGTGCGAGCGCTGCCCGGCTGAACTCCGTGCCGGCCCATCGGCGCAGGCGCTCACCGAGGCGTCAAGGGATGGCTGAGACCGGTGCGGCTCCTGCCACAATTCCTATGACTGTGGTCCCGGCTGATTCCTCATGCGCATTGCGCTCGTCCTGCTCCTGTCCGCCGTGACCCTCGGTGCGGGATGCCTTGGGGCCGACGTTGTTCCCGCCGAACGTTCCGCCGAATCGCCCCCCGCCGACCCGGTCGCTGCCGTCATCGCGCACCAATCGTTCGGGCCCGTCGAAATCCCGCCGTCCTGGGCCAGTTATCGTACCCGTGTCCTGGAATCGGGCATCCCCGGGATTGAGCCCTCCATCGGCATCACGTCCGACGGCACCCTCTTCGTCACGGCGAACGATGCCCGACATCACGTCGCCCGCTCCCGGGATCGCGGCGTCACATGGGAGATCGTCGGGGACATCGCGAAGGACAGCCCCGTCAGCCTCGACCCGTGGCTCCATGTCGATCCGGTGACGGATCGCATCTGGAACGCGCCGCTGTATGTTGGTTGCTCGTGGGCGACATGGAGCGACGATGGCGGGGAAACCTGGGTGGCGAACCCGATCACCGGCTGCGGTCTTCCCGCGCACGATCACCAGAAGCTGACGACCGGTCCGCCGGCGGCCGGCGTGACCACCGCCGGCTACCCGAACGTCGTCTACTACGCGTACAACAGTTTCATCGGAGTCGAGACGGACCATCGGCTCGGCACCATCGTCACCACCAGCCTCGATGGGGGCCTCACGTGGGCGCCCGGGGTCATGGCCCACAAGTCGGACCCCTGCCATCGTGGGGTCAACGGCCCCGTCGCAGTTGCCCCCGACGGGACCGCCTACGTCGCCCACGCGACCTGCACGGGACTTGACGTTGCCGTGAGCCGCGACTCCGGCGCCACGTGGTCCATCACGGGCCATCTCGACAGCGTCGGGAGCCTCGCGCCCATCGGACTCCCCGTGGACGTGGCGGTGGATGCCGCCGGGAATGCGTTCGTGACGTGGCCGGGCGCCGACGGCATCCCATACCTGTCGCGATCCACGGATGCCGGCGCATCGTGGTCGGACCCGGTCGCCGTCGCCCCACCCGGTATCACGGCGACGACGTTCGTGAACAACGCCGCCGGAGCTCCTGGTCGCCTCGCAATCTCCTATCTCGCAACCCGAAGCGACACGTCGCAATGGGCTTCGCTCGATCCGTCGGATGCGCCGCCCGACACGGTCTGGCACTTCATGATGGCCGTGGTCCCGGACGCGCTGGCCGAGGACCCCGTCATCCTCACGATGCAGGTGACGCCGGACGATGATCCCGTCCAGATCGGCTGCATCTGGATGCGCGGGGGGTCGAATCCGTGCCGGAACCTCTACGACTTCAATGACCTCGTCATCCACGAGGGACGCGCGGTCGCGGTCTTCACGGACGGGTGCCCCGCGTGCTCGAGCGCGGCCGCGAGCCGGAGCAGCGACCTGTCCCTCGCGGTGATGGATGGGGGTCCGCGACTCGATGACCTCGGTTCTCTCGATGCGTGGCTGGTCGATCGTTCGTAAGGGTCGGCCGGTGCCGAGCGAGCGAAACCAAGCGAGGATCGCAGGAGACGCAACGGACCATGGACCCTCGCCCGCAAGTGCCCCCTTGATGGCATCGCGCAGGTCGTGAGGGGCGGGTGTGGCCATCGCCCCCCACCCGCCCACGCCCAACTTCGCCACTCTGTGCGCGGCTCGGGGCCCCACTCCCCATACCGGCCGATCGTCCTCCTCTTGGCGTAAGCCCCTTGCGAGAGGAACGGCAACCCCGTAAATCGTGCCGATCCGGCGCGTGCATCTGAGCATCACACCCGGATTCCCACGCCGGGTCCACGTGGGGCGCCGGCGTCTTGTGGCCACTCTCCCCATGGTCCGATCGACGCCTGCACGC
>JBFILE010000391.1:0-3797 GCA_041599855.1 Thermoplasmatota archaeon | reverse complement strand
CCCATGACCACCAGGAACGAGCCCCAAACCCTGCATCTGCACCGCCATATCCGAGCCCCGCCCGAACGGGTGTACAAGGCATTCCTCGACCCCGACGCCATGGTGAAGTGGCTGCCGCCGCACGGCTTCACCGCAAGAATGCACCACCACGACGCCAAGGTCGGCGGGACCTACAAGATGAGTTTCCGCAACTTCACGACCGACTCGCAGGGCACCTTCGGCGGCAAGTTCCTGGAACTCACGGAATTCTCCCGGATTCGGTGGACCGATGCCTTCGATGACCAGAAGAACCTGCCCGGCGAGATGATTGTGACCGTGGATCTGAAGCCTTCGAGCGCCGGCACGTTCGTCACCATCATGCAGGAGGGCATCCCCTCCGCCATCCCGGTCGAATTCGCCACAATGGGGTGGCAGGAATCCCTGCTGCTTCTCGCCCAGCTCGTCGAACCCGAGATTCCCGATGCCCCCTCGGGGGAGTAGGGTGACCACCATCATCCCGCACCTGTGGTTCGACAAGGACGCCGTCGAGGCGGCCCGGTTCTACGCGGACGCGTTCCGGGACGCCTCTGTCGAGCACGTCGGCCAGATCCGGGACACTCCCTCGGGCGATTGCGACGTTGTCGAATTCACGTTGATGGGCACCCGGTTCATGGCCATCAGCGCAGGCCCTTATTTCACGCCCACGCCCGCCATCTCGTTCATGGTCAACTTCGATCCATCCCGCGGCCAGGACGCGGCGCAACTGGATGCCCTGTGGGCCCGGCTGGCCGAAGGCGGCAAGGTGCTCATGGAACTCGGGGAATACCCGTTCTCCAAACGCTACGGCTGGGTCGAGGACCGCTACGGCTTCTCGTGGCAACTCATCCTCACCGACCCCGCCGGCGATCCGCGCCCCGCCATCGTGCCGTCGCTCCTGTTCACGGGCGGGCAGAAGGGGCGCGCAGGCCAGGCGATCGACCTCTACACGAAGGCATTCCGCGACGCCGCGCGCGGTCAGACCGTTCCGTACCCCGCAGGCATGATCCCTGATGGGGATGGCATGCTCATGTTCGCCGACTTCCGCATCGGTGGCCAGTGGTTCGCGGCGATGGACAGTGTCGAAGACCACGTCCACGCCTTCAACGAGGCCATCTCCCTGCTCGTCGAATGCGATGACCAATCGGAGATGAACCGGCTGAGCGATGCCCTGTCCGCCGTGCCCGAGTCCGAACAGTGCGGCTGGCTCAAGGACCGCTTCGGCGTGTCCTGGCAGATCACGCCCGCGGCGCTGCAGACCATGATGCGGGAAGGGAGTCCGGAGCAGGTGGATCTCGTCACGCAGGCGTTCCTGCCGATGAAACGGCTCGATGTGGACGCGATCCGGGCGGCGTACGAGGGCGGTGCGACCCCAACAACTGAACCATGAACACCCGCCACACCCCGTACATGATGGAGCCCCCGCCCCCATGCCAAGCAAGAAGTCGACCCGTCCGAGAGCCTTTGGGAGTCAGGGACCCGGCCCCGGTCCGTGCCCGGATCGGCCACAGCGATGATTCCTGCAATGGCGCGAATGTTTTTTGCCGGGCAGCCACGCTTGCCATTCGCGTGACAGTCCTCAATCCCTACCTCAACTTCGATGGCAACTGCGAGGAGGCGATGCGGTTCTACGCGGCAGCGTTCAAGGCCGAACTGGGCCCGATCATGCGGTTCAAGGACATGCCGATGGAAGGCGTCGAAATCCCCGAAGCGGAAGCCGACCGCGTCATGCACGTCTCCTTCCCGATGGGCGGTGGCGCACTCATGGCGTCCGACATCATACCCTCGATGGGACACAAGCTCGTCATCGGCAACCACAACCACGTCTCCGTCCACCCGGATTCGCGGGCGGAAGCGGATCACCTGTTTGCCGCGCTCTCCGAGGGGGGCGAAGTCGAGATGCCACTGGTTGACGCCGAATGGGGCGACTACTTCGGGTCCTTCAAGGATCGCTATGGCGTCACCTGGATGATCAACCATCACCCCACGGAATGAGCGATGAAATCCGCCGGTCCGAGGATGTGGCCGCGAGCCGGGCACCGGAGACTGCACGACGGGTGGCCCATCGCGGGCAGGATTGATGCCGGGGATGACCCATGCGTCATCCGGCCCGGCAGGTCCGTGCCCGTGGCGCGAGTCATCAACAGCGTGGCGGACGATTCCGGACGCGGAACGAGGCGCGCCTGCCGACGGTAACCACGCTCGGACCGCTGCTCTCGTCCGCATGCCCCGAGGAGAAGCCATGGACGGAATTCCCACGATTGAGACCGAACGGCTCACGTTGCGCGCCCTCACCCCGGCCGATTCGCCCGAGATCTTTGCGCTCTTCGGCTCGGCCGACGTGACCCGGCACTACGACCTGGCCACGTTCGAAACGATGGATCAGGCCGAGAGTTTCGTTCGCACAATGGCGGATCGGTTCGATTCAGGCCTGGGGATCCGCTGGGGGATCACACTGCGTGGTGACAACAAGGTCCGGGGCACATGCGGCGTCGTATGGCGACCGCACAACCATTCGGCAGTGTTGGGGTATGACCTGCATCCGGATCATTGGGGCCAAGGGTACGCCACCGAGGCGGTGCGGGGCATCCTTGACGCTGCGTTCGATTCCCTTGCGCCGTTCGTGTTGAACCGGGTCGAGGCGTTCACGTATCCGGAGAACAGGGCATCCAGCGCCGTCCTGCGCAAACTGGATTTCAAGGAGGAAGGCCTGCTTCGGCAATGGGGGTTCTGGAAGGATTCCTACCATGACCTTGTCTGCCATTCCTTGCTGAGGGCGGACTGGTTGGCGGGAGGCGCCAAGCCCCAACAGTTGCCTTCCGGCGGCGGATGACCTCGATCACCGGGCCCGAATCCCATGGTGCGCGAACGGCAGGGACTGTTGCAGGTTGGAACAAGCCCGCGGTGATCCGATGGTGCTTGCGCCCCCACACAGGGACGCCTCCCTTAGCACCTCTCCTGGACGACCTTCGACAACCGATCAAGACGCCATTGGTGGGCCGGTCCACCGCCCATCTCGCCTCACCGCAGCCGCGCCGCGTCAACTGAACGGGGTCACCGGCCGAGGGACCCCTTCGCCGTCGATCCGCATGTCCACATGCTCATTGTAGAAGCAGATCAGGCCGCGGATCGGGTCGACTTCGCGGAAGGGTGATTTGTACGTCCAGACAAGGTCCCTGTGCCACTCGCCGGCCGCCTTCACGTCGTAATACGTCGCCCAGCCCTTGTAGGGGCACCCCGAGGTCGTTTCACTTGGGCGAAGGTTCTCCATCTCCACGTCATCGTGCGGAATGTAGTAGCGGACCGGGAGACCGGGCCAACTCTCGATCAACGCCATCGACCGGGTCGATGTCGCAAGGGGCGTTCCCTTGAGCGATACCTCGACGAGGCGACCCGTTGCAAGCACGTCGAGGCGCTTGTTAGGGTCCCGGGGATGAATGAACACCTCCTCCGATTCTTCGTACCAGTGATCCACGGCATCCCATTGCACGGCCACGTAATCCCCGACGGTCAGCAACGCTTCCTGCGGCAGGCCGGTGACGTCCTCCGGGGGAAATGCGTAGGTCCGCGGCGGTGGGAATGGTGGTCGGACGATCTGCGCGCGGCGGGAATCGACAACCAGCTTTCCGTCCTTCCTTGCGCGGATCCATTTCGGGGTCGCTTCAAGCGCAAGGGGGAGATCGTCCGTCAGCGGCGGCAGGGGCATGACAAAACGATACGAGTGCGTCACCATCAGGTTTTGGCCATGTGGCGGCGGGCCGTCGGTCGGCGCGGACGCGCTG
>JBFILE010000390.1:0-3811 GCA_041599855.1 Thermoplasmatota archaeon | reverse complement strand
TGTGCGGGTGGGTTGCCGCCGCCGCGTGGACCCGCCCTCGCCCGCCCCTGGTGCCGGGGCGGGTCCTCGGGATCGTGCCTGCTGCGGCAGGGGCATTCCTCCTGGCGGCGTTGGCGTATCCCGGCGCGACATTCCTCGCGGCCCTCGTCACTCTCGTCGGAGGGGTGTTCGTTGCGGCGACGCGGCCGGAGCGCTGGGTCCGCACGACGGCTGTCGCGTGGGGACTGGCGGGAGCCGTCGGGCTGGCCATCGCGGGGGCCGGCGGCGCGGCCGACGCGCCCGTGGCCCGCGTCGCCCTCGTCCTCGGCGGTGGCGCCCTCTTCGCGGTGTACCGATTCCGCGCGACCCTCGCGGTTCCCGCGGTCGCTCGAGGGCTCGTGGCGGCCGCTGTCGCTGCCGGCATCGGATGGGCCGCGGCGCTCCCGTTGGCTGCGGGAGTTCCGGCACCGGTCGTCGTGCTGGCCCAGGTTCTCTCCGCTGGTGCAAGCGTGGTCGGGTTCGAAGTCGCTTCCCCTCGACTTCGCGATTGGCCCCCGGTCCGGCGCGAACCCTTGGAACCGGATGCGGGGGACCTCGTGCTCGACCGGTTCCGTGTGGAGGCGCGCCTCGGGGCAGGCGCCCATGGCGCCACCTTCCGCGCCCGGGATGATGTGACGGGCGACACGGTCGCGATCAAGTGGCTGATGCGTGCGCCCGGGAACGACCCCCTGCTCCTTGACGAGGTGGAGGCCTTGAGACTCGTCGATCACCCGAACGTGGTCCGCCTCATTGACGCCGGCAGTGACCGCCGATCCGGCACCGTCCTTGTCATGGAGCATGTGGCCGGGGGGTCGCTCGCGGATCGCTTGCGCACGGGACCGTTGGACCTCCCCTCGTTCGACCGGGTCGCCGAGGATCTCGCCGCCGCACTCGAAGCCGTCCACGACGCCGGCCTCGTCCATCAGGACGTGAAGCCGTCGAACATGCTCCTCGCATCCGATGGGTCCACGAAACTCGCCGACTTCGGCATCGCGCGCCTCCCCGGCCTCGAAGCGACGATGGACGATCGCACCGTGGTCCCGGTCGGTACCGCCCGGTTCATGAGTCCGGAGGAAGCGCGCGGCCGACGCGCCATGCCCGCAAGCGACGTGTACGCCGCGGGCGCGACCCTGTATGAGGCGCTCACGGGAACGCCCTACCTCACCTTTGGGGACGGGATGACGTTCCAGGACGCCCTCGGTCAGGTGTCCGGCACGGGCACGTTCGACGGGCCCTTGCCGGATGAACGGTACCGTGCGTTCTTCGCCGGAGCACTCCATCCATCGCCGGTAGCCAGGTGGTCGGACGGAGGCGCGCTCAAGGCCGCATGGCACCGCGTGGTTCCTCGCGACCCCGGGGGCACGGAATCCGAGGATGAATGATCGGCATCCGCCATCGCGGTCCGGCGCCTTCGTTGCTCCCGGTTGATTTCAGGGTGGCATCGGGTCCGCGCCCTCGTTCCGCCACATGATCTCCTCCGTCGCGCCGCGGCCGGATCGAACGGCAGCGCCGATTCCCGCTCATTCCCTCGTGAACACGAGCATGGTGCGACCGACGGAGATCACGTCGCCCGACCGGAGGTTGTGCTGCTCTCCTTCGCCGAGGCGCGCCCAGTTCACGAAGGTCCCGTTCTTGCTTTCGGGCGCGTCCGAGATCCGGTGTCCTCCATGGGGCCCTGCTTCCCGCTGGATGATGGCGTGGGTCGTGCTCACGTATCGATCGAAATCCAACGCAACCTGGAGGCCGCGACGCCGACCGATCTTCCACGTGCCATCCTCCCGCGCCGTCTCCTTGAGCGGAAACACCTGTCCCTCGTTGACTCCCCGCACGAGAACGAGTCGGGGTCCTGACGCGTGCCGGGCGGTGGGCGCGTCGGACACGGTCCGCGTCTCGTCCGCGGCGAGTACGGGGGAAAGGGTCCGCACGCAGATGCGCCGCAGGTCATCGAGGACCTCGTAGAGTCGCGGCGCATTGGCGACGAACTTCACGTGCCGGCGGCTGGCACCCGGTTCCCGCTCCTCGCGCACGAGGTCCGCGGACACGAGTTTGGCCAAGTGGGCGGCTACCGTTTGGCGACTCACGGAGCGGTCCGGGTTCGCTGACGCGGCAGAGGCCCGAAGCGGCTTCAGGCTGATGTCGGGAATGCTCCGGGGGATGCGGAGGATCTCCATGAGTTCCAAGCGCGGGGCGTACGCGAGTGCCGCAAGGATCTCGGCGACCTCGGCATGATCCACGGTGGATGCACTCGCCACGGACTCCGCGTCCCCGTTCCCGGGACTCGTACTCCTCATCACCCCCCGATTACCCTACCCCTCGAAGTACATGCGCAGGAAGTTGACTGGCTTTGCCGCGGGGGCTCCCCGGCTCCCGGCCCCGGTGCACGCTCCCCCGTCCCCGCGTTCAACCATGTGGAGATCGTGCCTTCTCCATCCATCCCGTGCCCGCGTCCCCTATGGATGCCCCGTCCACAACTCTCAAATCTCCGCCCACCGGAAGATGGTGGCCGGTCTGCCCCACCCGCAGCGTGGGCCAGGGGGGCCTCACCATGCCGACCCTTCACGTGGAGCACCTGTCCAAGGGTTTCGACGGCACGCCCGTCCTGGATGACGTGAGTTTCAAGGCCCGGGAGGGCGACATCATGAGCGTCATCGGACCGAGCGGTTGCGGCAAGACGACCCTTTTCCGCTGCATCCTGGGGGAACTCGAACCGGACCACGGTGCGATCCTTCTCGACGGCCGCGATGTCCGGGATGTTCCCGTGGAGCGACGCGGCGTCGGCATCGTGTACCAGAACTACGCGCTCTTCCCCCACATGACCGTCGGCCGGAATGTCGCGTACGGCCTCCGCGCCGCCGGGCGACCGGCCAGGGAGATCAAGGAGCGTGTCACCGAGATGCTGGACCTCGTGGGACTCACCCGCGCGGCCGATCGATACCCGCGCGCCCTGAGCGGCGGCGAGATGCAGCGCGTGGCCCTTGCGCGGGCCCTCGCCGTGGAACCGGGAGTCCTGCTCCTGGACGAAGCCTTCGCCGCCCTTGATGCGACCACGCGATCCGAGGTCGTCCACGAGGTCCGGAGCATCATCCGTCGCGCCGGCGTCACGACCCTCCTCATCACCCACGACCAGGAGGAGGCGTTCCTGTTCAGCCGCCACGTCGTCGTCCTGAACGACGGGCTCGTCGTCACGTCCGGGACTCCGGAAGCCGTGATGGCCCACGAGCACCCGTTCATCCGGGATTTCGTGAAGATGATCCTCCTTACCCGATCCCGCGTGGACGTGGATGCGGAGGGTCGCCCATTCGTGGTCCTGGACTGCGGGCAACGGATCCCGGTCACGGTCCCCGGGGTCGCCACCGGGGACCACGTCCACGTCATGATCAAGAAGGGGCCGCGCCGGCAACGGATCGACATCTGGGAAGTGTGGCCGGATGATCCGCAGCCGTGACGGTCGACCATGGGGCACGCTCCTTGCGGGAGCCCTCGTCCTCGGCGCCATCGCCGCCGTCGTGGACGTGGAACGCGCCGAACGCAGCACCTTGGTCGTGTATACGACACCCGCCCTCCGGGACGTCCTCGAGGATGTCGCGTCCCGTTTCTCGGCGGACACCGGAACCGAGGTCGCCCTCGTGTACCTGCCCGCGGGCCAGCAGTACAATCGTCTCCGCATGAGCGGCGATCATCCCGAGGCGGATCTCTTCATCCACGCGAGCCCGTTCTACCTGGAGAAGGGCCACTCCGACGGGCACATCGTCCCATTCTCCCTTCCGCAGGATGCGGACGTCCCCGCCGGCTA
>JBFILE010000389.1:0-3828 GCA_041599855.1 Thermoplasmatota archaeon | reverse complement strand
GGGATTCCGGCGGAGCGCGTGGCCTGCAGGGCGGCCACCGCACCCTTGCGCCGGGGCGCCGCCGACGGCGTGCCGCGCCTAATACGGGGGATACTGCACATCCGCCGTCGTGAGCAGGATGTGCCCGGCCGTCCGCGACGATGGCGCCGTCTCGAGGTACTCCTCGATCTGGAAGCGCCATGTGCCGGCCGCGTTGTGGATGGCGTAGCTCGTCTGGGACGGGAGGGTCCCCGTGGGGCCCCGCACGCTGACCTGGCGCGCGATGCTCGTGTCCACGGGGAGGAATGCCGCGAAGAGGCCGTGCCCGGGCGAGGGCGTCGCCGTGCGCGCCACGTCGCGCGCGTACGCGACGTAGTTCCCCGCCGCCGTGCTCCGCACGTTCACGTCCCCTTCGAACGTGTCCTCGAAGGATCGGGACGCGCCCGCGCCGCTGGTCGTGGAGACCGGCTGGAGGGCAATCGTGGTGCAATGACGGAACGTGGACGTCGTCACCGGATCCCCGGCGACGGCGATGACGGCCACGAACTCCCGGGTCGACGCGAGGTTCAGGAAGTAGTAGTCGAAGAGGATGGTGAAGGATTCGGACGAGCCCGATGAGGCCACGTTCAGGTCAACCACGGGCGTGTCGAGGGCGTGCACGGAGGATCCGGTCCACTGCGGGTCGCCGAACACCCCGACGAATGCGGGCCCGACGGGTGTGCTCCAGCCGGACGTGAGCCATGACGTGACGGCAACGGGGCCTTGGCCGCTGCCCGTGACGACGAATGCCGCCCGCTCGTATGCCGAGATCCGGAACCGGACCGCGTACCACGCATTCCCGCCGCGGGTTTCTTCGTGGACGATGGTGCAGGGGCTGTTCCAGCCCGCCTCCGACGTGGGCGCGAGAACGGCCGGCAGGACCATGAGGGCGACAATGGCGGCGATGGCATTCGCTCGATGCACGTGGCGAACCTCCCGCATCGGAATAGGGCCTGGTCGGCTTAGTCTTTGCACTGGTTGCAGCGGTCGCAGCGGTCGGTGGCGAAGGCGGGTCGGAGTCTTTATTTCGGACGGGGGGCCATGCTTGCCATCGTGCATCGCGGTGGCTGCCGCGGTGGTGGTACGTGGTGGGGTCAGGCGCGGTTTTGCCAAGGCGAAGCGCGTCCCGCGGATGGCGAATCATATCGAAACGCTTAAGCGGATGATCTCTTTTGCACCATATGTTGTGGTTCGCTCTTTCGGCGTACCACAAAAGGCGGGATGCCTCGGCTTGTAACGGGTTCCGCGGGCGGGACCCGGGGTGGAGGCACTCATCACTCGATCAACCAGCAAGGGCTCCGGTCCCGTAGGGGCCTGACCGGCACGCCGGTCGGGCGGGTCCGGATCCGGCACGCCGGACCTTGCGACGCGGAACGGCAGGGCGGGCGACGAGCGCCCGGGCAGGAGTAATTTCAGGCAGGTCCGACATGAAGTGTCCTCATTGCGCGTGTCAAGACACCCGGGTCATCGACTCGCGGGACACGGCCGATCTCACGGCCGTCCGGCGACGACGGCAGTGTGTGGCATGCACGAAGCGCTTCACCACGTACGAACGCATGGAACGACCCGAGATCAAGGTCGTGAAGCGCGAAGGACGCATCGAGGATTTCGACCGCGACAAGCTCGAGGTCGGCGTCATCAAGGCCTGTGAGAAACGACCCATCCACCGCAACGCAATCACGCGGCTCCTCGACGAGGTCGAGGAGGAACTCCGGGCGCTCGACGTGCCCGAGATCTCGAGCGCCCGCATCGGGAACCTGGTGCTCCAGCACCTCAAGGAGGTGGACGACGTCGCGTACCTGCGCTTCGCGTCCGTGTACAAGGCCTTCGGCGACGCCTCGCACTTCGAGGAGGAACTGAAGGAACTGAAGACCCTGCGACAGGAGCGTCTCTGAATGACGCATCTCGTTGCGGGGCCCGGGGGAACGGTGTCGATCCAGTGGTCGACG
Source organism: Thermoplasmatota archaeon (assembly GCA_041599855.1). Classification (GTDB taxonomy): domain Archaea; phylum Thermoplasmatota; class SW-10-69-26; order JACQPN01; family JAJPHT01; genus JBFILE01. The sequence goes on along the minus strand of JBFILE010000389.1, from coordinate 1,861 downwards.
GCGGACCGGGGAACGCATGGGGCCCAATCGCCCGCGGGGCGCGTCGGCCGTGCAGACGGCACGACCGCGCACCGTGGAGGGGCGGGTCCTTCGGGGGTCGGCAGTCCCCCGGGAACAGGAAGAGGTGACAACCGTGGCAGTTGAGGCGACGAAGATGAAGAACAGCGAAGTCCGCTCCGTCCTTGAGGCGGAGGCGCCCCCGACCGTGAGTGCGAATGCACTCAAGGTTCTTGAGCGCCGGTACCTTGCGAAAGCCCATGATGGGAAAACCATCCTGGAGACGCCGAAGGACCTGTTTGTCCGGGTCGCGGCGAACCTCGCCGAGGCCGAGAAGCGGTACAACGCGTCCGCCACCCAGGAGGCGGCGGTGGCGAAGGACTTCTACCAGCTGATGTCCACGTTCAAGTTCCTCCCGAACTCGCCCACGCTCATGAACGCGGGCCGCGAACTCCAGCAGTTGTCCGCCTGCTTCGTGCTCCCGGTGGACGACTCCGTCCCCGCCATCTTCGAGAGCGTGAAGCAGCAGGCCATCATCCACAAGACCGGTGGGGGAACCGGCTTCTCCTTCAGCCGGATCCGCCCCAAGAGTGACATCGTGAAATCGACGAGCGGGATCGCAAGCGGCCCCCTGTCGTTCATGAAGATCTTCAACACCGCCACCGAGCAGGTGAAGCAGGGTGGAACGCGCCGCGGCGCCAACATGGCGATCCTCCGCGTGGACCACCCGGACATCATGGACTTCATCGACATGAAGATGACCCGGTCCACGACCGAGGTCCTCACCGACGGTGGATGGCTCCCGAAACCGCAGGCTGCGGCGCAGGGCTTCGAATGGTCCGACGAGCGGGTCATCCCCGGCGAGATGGAGAACTTCAACGTGAGCGTCGCCCTCACGAACGACTTCATGGACGCGTGGAAGAAGGGCGCGGACTACAACCTCCTGAACCCGCGTACGAAGGAGGTCGTCGGTACCATGAACTCCCGCGCCATCATGGACAAGATCGCGCACAACGCGTGGATCAGCGGCGAACCGGGTCTGTTCTTCATCGACCGGGCGAACGAGACGAACCCCGTCCCCCACATTTCCGAGATCGAGGCCACGAACCCGTGCGGCGAGCAGGACCTCATGCCGTACGATTCCTGCAACCTCGGCTCCCTCGTCCTCGACAACCACATGCGCGAAGTCGCGCCCGGCAAGTTCGAGATGGACTGGGACTCCCTCCGGGCATCCATCCGGACGAGTGTGCATCTCCTTGACAACGTCATCGACATGAACGCCTATCCCCTCAAGGAGATCCAGGAGATGAGCCAGGGCACGCGGCGCATCGGCCTCGGCCTCATGGGCTTCGCCCGCATGTTGTTCAAGCTCGAGATCCCGTACGATTCCGAAGCGGGCCTCGACATGGCCCGCCAGGTCATGGGCTTCATCAAGGAGGAAGGGATCAAGGCGAGCGAGGAACTCGCCGAGACCCGCGGCCCCTACGGATTCTGGGAAGGCAGCGTCCACCAGAAGCAGGGCCTCAAGCCCCGCCGGAATGCATACGTCACCACCATCGCGCCCACCGGCACGATCAGCATGATCTCGGACACAAGCGGTGGCTGCGAACCCGAGTTCAGCCTCATCTGGTACAAGAACGTCATGGATGGCACCCACCTTCCGTATGTCCTCGACTACTTCGAGGAGGTCGCGGCCCGCGAAGGCTTCGCCTACGACGGACTCATGGACGATGTCCTCAAGAACGGCGGTTCGCCGCGTGGCCTCGAGAAGGTGCCCACGAAGTGGCAGCAGGTCTTCGGCACGTCCATGGACGTGAGTGCGGAATGGCACGTGAAGATGCAGGGCGCATTCCAGGGCTGCGTG